>JBBADN010000001.1:0-32578 GCA_041656455.1 Sphaerochaeta sp.
CTTCTTTTGGCATTGGTGGCGCCTTCAGTTCTTTCGGTCCTTTGGCGTTTAATGAGGGAGAGCGCTTACGCTCCTTTAAGTCGATCTCAACGGGAATCTGAGGAAAGCCCAGTTCACTGCGAATCTTATTGATTAAGTAGGTAAGGTAGGTGGCGGGGAAGTCTTTCGCTCGGTTCACAAAAAGGAGGAAGTTCACCGGGTTGGTGGAGACTTGGGTTCCATAGTAAATCTTAAAGTGTCCTTCCTTCCCCCGGGGTGGTTGGTACTCCTCTCCCCACGCCTTCAATGCTTCATTGAGGTGGGCGGTTTCAATGCGGCGGTGGAGCTGGCGATACAAACTCCACGCTGAATCTAAAAGGGGTCCCACCCCAGTATCCTCTAACGCGCTGATCATCATCACCGGAGCGAAGTGGAGGATTGGGAAGAGGAAGCGGATTCGATCTTTAATCGCCTCAAGCTCGTTGGGAATACCACTGAGGAGATCAATCTTATTCAGGACGATGATCACCCCTTTTCCACGGCGAACGATCAATGAGGCGATCTTCTTGTCTTGGTCGGCGAGTCCTTCGGCGGAGTCGACGACTAAGAAGACGACATCCGCCTCTTCAATGGTGCGAATCGCCCGGTTCACTGAGTAGTACTCAACATCCTCTTCGACTTTACTTTTGCGCCGAATACCAGCGGTATCAAGGACGCTGAAATGTGTTCCTTTGTGGACAAAGGAGCCTGAGACAACATCGCGGGTTGTTCCGGCGATGTCACTGACTAAGGAGATCTGCTTCCCAACAAGGAGGTTCGCTAAGGTGGACTTACCGGTATTAGGCTTGCCCATGATAGCCAGCTTCACCACCGCCTCTTCTTCTTCAGCGATTTCAACTTCTTCAAAGTGTAGGAGCCCTAAGAGGGCGTCCTCTAAATCATCAATCCCCAACCCGTGGGCTGCGCTGATGCCGACGACTTTCTCAAAGCCGTAGCTGTAGAACTCCCAGATGAGGTCTTCGCGTTTTGGGTCATCGATCTTATTCACCGTAAGGATGAGGCGATCGCTGTACGGGCGGAGCACCTCAAGGAGGTGAAGGTCCTCACTCGTCACTTCGGTGCAATCCATCATGAAGATGATCGCATCACTGCGCTCTAAGAGCGAGAGGCTTTGGGCACTGACCATATCGTCGAGCGTTACCCCTTCCATCTTCACCCCGCCACTATCGACGAGGGTGACGGGGTTACCCGCTAAAAACCACCGCTCGGGGAGTAAATCACGGGTTACTCCCGGCGTTGGGTCGGTGATCGCCCGGCGTTTTCCAATAAGGCGGTTAAAGAGGGTCGACTTACCAACGTTGGGTCGACCAATTATAGAGATTACTACCGGTTCACCGGATAGTAAGGTCATCGAATCGTTCATGCATCCACTCCCGTACTGCTTCTTCAGTCATCACGTAGTTTTCGAGGGTTAAGAGGTGCGCAACTAAATCCTGGGCAGCAGCAAGATTGATTGAGCGGATAATCTTGCGGAGTTTTAAGAGCGCATGCGGTCCCATCGAGAGTTCATCAACACCAAGGCCCACCAAGACAACGGCGTGGTGCGCTTCGGCGGCCATCTCTCCACACACGGCAACCTTCTTACCCGCTTTGTGGGCGTGATCAACAACGGTTTTAAGCAACCGAAGGACACCGGGGTGAAGGGGTTGGTAGAGATGGGCTATTTTTTGGTTGTTTCGATCAACAGCGATCGTATATTGAATCAAGTCATTTGTTCCAATTGAAATGAAATCAACGTAGGGGATCAAGAGATCAGTGACAAGCGCCGCTGAGGGCACTTCGATCATCGTTCCGACTTGAAGGTCGGGGTCAAAGGCGACTCCTTCCTCTTTCAGCTGGAGCTTTGCTACGTGAAGAATCCGTAGTGATTGCTTCAGCTCCTGAACTCCGCTGATCATTGGGAACATAATCTTCAGTGATCCAAAGGCACTAGCGCGCAGCAGCGCCCTTAGCTGGGTCAGGAAAATATCCTTGTGTTCTAAGCAGAAGCGCACCGCCCGAAAGCCCAAGACGGGGTTCTCTTCAACGAGGTTTAACCCGCTGACAATTTTATCACCGCCAAGATCCAGCGTTCGAATCGTTACACTCTTTGGACTGAGGGTTTCAAGGACTTCTTTGTAGACTGCAAACTGCTCTTCTTCACTGGGGAGCTTTGAGCGCTCCATGAAGAAGAACTCCGTGCGGAAGAGACCAACGCCATCACTGCCCTCTTCTTGGGCAAATTGAAGTTCACTGAGGGTTTGGATATTCGATTGAATCGAAATCTCTTTCCCATCGCGCGTTACCGCTTTTAATGCGGCGCTAGCGCGCAGCTCTGCTTCGTGCTTAAGGTAGGCGGCGTGGCGTTTTGCCACTTTCTCTGCGGCGCGGTGGTCCGCTCGGATAATCACCTCCCCCCAAATTCCATCGACGATGACCTCATCACCGTCGTGGGCGGCGTGGGACGCGAGGTGGGTTTCAATGACGGTGGGAATATCAAGACCGCGGGCGAGGATCGCTACGTGGGAAGCAAAACCCCCGCCGTCTAAGCTGAGGCCTAAGATCTTTGAGCGATCGAGGCTAAAGAGTTCACTGGGCAGGAGGCTATCGGCTAAGAGGATGATTGGTTCATCTAAGACGAGCTTCGGATGGCTCTTCTTCCCACTGAGCTCTTCAACGATCGATTGGCCGATATCTTTGATGTCGATCGCCCGCTGGCGAAAGAGTTCGTCATCACTCGCCTCTAAGCTGTGAATGATCGCCTGGGTTACCTCTTCAGTCGCCCAACTGGCGGTGATGAGCTTTGTTTCGATCATCTCTTTAATCGAGGCGATGTACGTTGGATCTTGTAGCATCATGAGGTGGGTTTCCCAAATCTCAAGTGCCTCCCCAGCTAAGTGGGCGCTCTGGCGGTTTTTCAGCGCGACGTGGGCGCCTTCAAACGCCCGGTCGAGCTGAGTAAGCTCACCGGGGACTTGAGATAGTGCAATAGCGTGGCGCTGTACAACAAGGGGGGTATGGCGATAGATTTTTGCCTTACCCTGGGCGATTCCCTCACTGATTGCTAAGCCGGTAAAGATCCTCATATACGGCTATGATACGGAGTTTAGAGAGTGATGTAAAGCTGGCAGAAGGAGGTATTCTTTGCTACGATAAGGCGATGGCTGACCATAGAAAGATCGTTGGACGCACCCTAATCATCATCCTCTTCTTCCTTCTTTACACCGCGATCATCCTCATCGCCGCTGGGCCACGAATGAAGCGGGCGTTTGAAGAAAGCGGGGTATTAGCCGCCATCCAAGGACCGAAACCAAGTCAAAGCGTCGCCGCCCCAACCCGGGCCGTCCGCGTTGCTTTTGCTAAGCTGGGAAAGGAGTTTGCCCCCTATTTAGTAGAGCAGAAACGCCTGGGCTCTACTGCAGCGCACGATACCTATGAAGCGCTGGTAGGTGGGCCTTCTTTAGCAGCGCTCCAAGACGGGGCGATTACCTTCATCGATTCAAGAACTCGCCTCTTAGGACTCACCACGAGTGCGAATATTATCTACCTCAACTTCTCAAAGGAGTTTCTCGCATCGGCGAATGTGAAGATGGCGTACCAGCAAGTGAAAGAGACCGCCCGCTATCTTGGGGCGAAAGATATCGTCATTCTTATTGAAGGCGAAGAAGTTCCTCACGAGCTTTTTGAATGACCTCATCTTGAGAAAGGCCCATTGTTTTCTGTAGGAGGCCGAGAAACTCCCGATTCCCCTTCGCCCCAGTGATTGGACTGGCGATAAGATCGATAATCCCTACCCCTTCTGCAGCTAAGCGTTCTTGGACCGATCCAAGGACGCGTTGAATGATCTGGGAATCATCAATGACTCCATCAAATGTTGAAGGGGGGTTTTCTAGCTCAAACTGTGGTTTGATGAGGGCTATTAAAAACGTGTTTCCAACGAGGGAAAGGATGTGCGATGCAGCGTTGCTAATTGAGCGGAAGGAGAGATCACATACCGCAGCTTCAGCGGGGGGATCGACCTCATTTAACGTCATGATATTCTGCTTCTCATGAAGGATGACCCGCGGGTCACTGCGAAGTTTCCAATCGATGAGGTTATACCCCACATCAACAGCGTGGACTGCTTTGGCTCCGTGTTGAAGAAGGCAATCGGTAAAGCCACCAGTAGAGGAGCCTGCGTCGATGAAGACTCTCCCTTCTACCTGGACATTAAACGCCGCAAGCGCCGCTTCAAGCTTATATCCGCCCCGACTTACGTACGTTTGGGTGTGGATCTCAAGAGCGCCATCTTCAGGGATTAATTGCTTGGGGTCGGTGACTAACTCCCCATCAACAAAGACGTTTTTACAGATGACGAAGGCGTGTAGTTCATCCTTAGTGTAGGTCGTAAAGTGGGTTTGAAGTGCTCGAAGAAGCGGTACTTTCTTCATACGCTAAAGGTGCGGGTGAAGCGCTCAATTCCTACACTCGCGCCCGTAGTTGGGTCAATCGTAACGATCACCCCCTGCATCATCGGCGGGGTTGAGGCGATCTCACTGCGCAGGGGCATCTGGGTGATTGAGCGGGCGATTGAAAGGGCAGGATCGGAGCCGATCACACTCTTCGTCGGTCCACACATACCCATATCGGTGATGTACGCCGTCTTATTGGGCAGGATCTTCTCGTCGGCGGTTTGAACGTGGGTGTGCGTTCCAATGACGCAGCTGACCTTCCCATCGAAGTGAAAGGCGAGTGCCTCTTTCTCCATCGGGTTCTCGGCGTGAAAATCGACGATGATCATCTTCGTTTGCTTCCGGAGGCGTTCGATCTGCTCCATTCCAACACGGAACGGGCAGTCAATTGGGCTCATCGATTGCCGGCCTTGAAGGTTTAAGACAGCAACGGCGTGCTCGCGAACTTGAAGAACGACACTGCCGTGACCGGGAACTTGGGGTGGGTAGTTTGCAGGGCGAAGAAGGCGCTTCTCGGAATCGAGAATTGGCCGGAGCTCCTCCTGCTGCCAGATGTGGTTTCCACTGGTAATTGCGTGGATTCCAAGATTAAAGAATTGATTCATCAGCGCAATAGAGAGGCCGAAGCCATTGGCGGCGTTCTCACCATTGGCGATGACGACATCGGCTCGACTCTCCTTCACAAGAGAATTGAGCCCTAAAAAGAGAGCCCTGCTCCCAGGCTGTCCACAGACGTCCCCTAAGAGCAAGGCCACTATTGGTTTTTGATCAGCCACAATCTTACCTAGCGTATTCAGTCACACGGGTTTCTCGGATAATCGTCACTTTAATGCGTCCGGGGTAGCGAAGCTCGGCTTCGATCCGCCCGGCGATTCCCTTGGCGATTTCCTTGGCCCCTTCGTCGGTGACCTCTTCGTTATTTACCAGAATCCTCAGCTCGCGACCCGCTTGGATTGCGTACGCTTTCTCAACTCCAGTAAAGGATTCAGCGATCTTCTCAAGTGATTCAAGGCGCTTGATGTAGTTATCGAGCGTCTCCCGACGTGCTCCTGGGCGAGCGGCACTGATCGCATCAGCGATCTGCACGATGACCGCCTCTAAGGTCTTTGGTTCCTCGTCATTGTGGTGAGCGAGGATCGCATTGATAACCCGAGGGTCTTCGCCGAGGCGACGGGCAAGGTCCGCTCCGAGTTCGGAGTGGTTTGCATCACTTTCAGTTTCTATTCCCTTACCGATGTCGTGGAGCAATCCACCACGGACGGCAAGTTCCCGGTCGGCGCCAATTTCACTGGCAATCATGCCGGAGATTATGGCGACCTCCTTGGCGTGAGAGAGGACATTTTGTCCATAGCTGGTGCGGAAATGGAGACGGCCGAGCGCCCGAATCATCTCTGGAGAGACGTTATGAATCCCCAGATCAAAGATGACCTTTTCCCCTTCTTCAGCGATGATGCCACCAACTTCCTTGGTGACTTTGTTTACGACCTCTTCAATCCGAGATGGGTGGATTCGCCCATCCTGCACGAGCCGTTCTAAGGCTACGCGGGCAATTTCCTTGCGGACCGGATCGAAGCAGGAGATAACCACTGCTTCAGGGGTGTCGTCGATGATCACATCAACCCCAGTAAGGGTCTCGAGGGTTCGGATATTCCTACCCTCGCGGCCGATGATTCTTCCCTTCATCTCATCGGATGGAAGGCTCACCGAGCTGACGGTCACGTCATTGACAACTTCAGTCGCCAGTCGCTGGATTGAGGTCACAACGACTTCGCGGGCTTTTTTGTCGGCGGAGAGCTGGGCCTCTTGCTCAATCTTGTTAATCATGAGCTGGGCGTCTCTCTTCGCATCGTTGTACAAGCTCTCCATGATGAGGTTTTTTGCCTCGTCAGCCGACAATCCAGCGATGCGTTCAAGTTCCACAATAAGGTTGCCTTCTTTAGCGACAACCTCTTCTTCCTGCTGGGAAAGATTTACTTCCCACTCTCCCAATTGTTTTTTAATACCATCAAGTTCAGTCTGCTTCTGCTCGAGATTCTCCTCTTTTTGGAGGAGTCTACGCTCTAATCGTTGTAGTTCAGTTCGTCTCTCTCGCGCCTCTCGTTCCTGCTGTTGCTGTTCTTTCAGCAACTGATCCCGAGTTTCAAGCAAAAGCTCCTTGCTTTTTGCTTCCGCTTCTTTTACTGCTTCCTCGTTGAGGCGAATTGCTCGCTGTTCAACGGAGGTAAGCTTAAATTTCGCATACAGCCATCGGCCCAACCAACCTAAGATAGTACCAACAAGACAACCAAGGAGGATAATGAGTATATTGTTCATACACTACCCCCTATCGTATGGCACAATAATACGGACGCCTGTCAGAATTGTCAAGGCATGTCAAATGTTTAAAATCTGATTTAATAGCTAGATTATTCCTTTACTGTTAACTACTTATAACGAAGAAATTACTCGAAATACAATCTTTTTCACCCAAGTACCACGAACCCATATCTCTTAGACAAAATGATGGATTTGTGCAAAACGATGCATAATATAGTGAAAACAAAGGAATCGGTATCCTAACTACCTGCTCATTAATACAGATTCTCATCGGTAAGGAAATTCACTAATTGCACGTGTCGCACCCCTTCGATGGTATCTTGGAAGTGCTCATCCATGGTAACGACGAATTTCGGGTAGGAATCCCTAGTTGCGAGAAGTGGAGCAAACTCTCGCGTTATTGTTTCTTCACTCTCAAGCTTGTACGCGACTTGGACGTACACTTTATCCGATTGCCTCTCACCGATAAAATCAACTTCTTGGGTGCCAACCTTCCCGACGTACACCCCATAGCCACGCCGTACCAACTCGCGGTAGACAACGTTCTCCAACACCCCCGAGATGTGACGATCACGGTACCCAAAGATTGCATGCTGAAGACCAGAATCTGCGAGATAGAACTTTTCTTGGGTCTTGAGCAGCTCTTTGCCTTGGACATCATAGCGCTGAACTCTTGTGATTAAAAAAGAACTCTCCAACGCAGTAAGGTAGGAATATACGGTGCTTATATCGACAGCTCTGATTTCACTTTTGAAGTAATCAGCGATTCGCTTTGCTGAAAGAGGAGACCCCACTGAATCTGCAATAAAGCTTAGGATCCTCCATAACAGCTCAACATCCCGTATTTTATAACGTTGAACAACATCACGAAGGACAATCGAGTCAAAGATATCACGGATTATCGCGTATGTTTGCTTTTCATCGTAATCATCACTGAGATGAATAATAGGAAATCCTCCTCGTCTAATATAAAGCCAAAGAAGAGCTTGTGGAGTTTGCTCACTCGGTGATCTAAAGCTCAACATTTCCTTAAAGGAGAGGACTTGCATTTCAATATGAATATAGCGCCCAGTAAGCAAGGTCGAAAGCTCCGAAGAAAGAAGCTGCGAGTTTGAACCAGTAATATATATGTCAGCGTTGTAATCGAGAAACAGCGAGTTTATTGCTTCTTCCCAGGCGTGTACAAGCTGAATCTCATCAAAAAAGAGATACACTGGCTTCTTCCTTGTTTGCAGTTCTTCAGCGACATAGTTGTACAAGGTAAGAGCCGTGCGTACCTCGTAATATTGGAGACTTTCAAAATTGATTGAGATAATCTGTTCTCTTTCTACTCCTTCTTTAATCAGGAGTTCTTGGATTAACAGCATCATCGTAGATTTTCCGCATCTGCGAATGCCCGTAATCACTTTGATAAGGGGTTTGTTAACAAAGGGTTTAATCTTTTCATAGTACAATGGACGATTAATCATGAACGGGTACCTCTTATTTAGGATTATACCCAGTAAAACATCTCAAGTAAAGAGAGTTCTTATGGTTATACCCCCAAAAACTTTGTTATTTTAGAGGGTTTTTATGGGTATACCCATTCGTACTTTTAGGCACAAAAAACCGCCATCGAGTGACAGCGGCTTATGAGTTGGACTAAGGCAATTGGAGGCTGTTACCTCTCCGGTGCTCGTTAGTCTTTTTTGGCGGCTTTCTTCTTGGTATCTTTTACCGGCTTTTCGACCAGCTCAAGGATAACCATCTCAGCAGCGTCCCCAAGGCGGTTACCCGTCTTCAGGATTCTGGTGTAGCCACCGTTGCGCTCAGTAAAGAGCGGGGCGATCTCTGTGAAGAGCTTGTTGACAACGGCTTTGTCAGAGATATCGCGGGCGATTTGACGGCGGTTGTGAACGCTGTCAGTCTTTGCCCGGGTTACCATCTTCTCCGCCATTCTCCGAACTTCCAGAGCTTTGGCCTTGGTCGTCTCAATCCGCTCGTAGCGGAAGAGACTGGTGACCATGTTGCGCTTCATTGCCTTTCGGTGGGCGGCGTTTCTGCTCAGCGCATTAAACCCAATCTTATGCTTCATTCTCTTCTTCCTTGTGCTCAGGTACTGTGATTGCGGTCTTGAGGATGGAGTAGTCAGTCATTCCAAGGCTCAGGTTCCACTCTTTGAGCTTCTCCTTGATCTCTTGGAGGGACTTCTTCCCGAAGTTTCGCGTCTTAGCGATCTCATCCTCGCTCTTCTTCGTCAAATCTCCGATTGTGCGGATATTTGCATTCTTGAGGCAATTACTCGAGCGAACCGTTAATTCAAGCTCTTCAACGGAGGTGTTGAGAATTTTGCGGATCCGCTCCTCTTCTTCATCGACTTCGTCGTTGTTACTAATCAGCGACTCATCGAAGTTAATGAAGATTTGGAAGTAATCTTTGGCGATCTTTGCCGCTTCAGCTAAGGCGTTCTGCGGGACGATTGTGCCATTGGTGTACACCTCAAGGGTGAGCTTGTCGTAGTCGGAGCGGTACCCAACACGGGTCGGCTCGATCGAATACTTCACTCGGGATACGGGACTGAATGTTGCATCAAGGGGAATCGTTCCGATCTCCTCGATGTACTTTTCATTGATTTCACTTGGAACATATCCCCGCCCAAGATCAATTTGGACTTCCATCTCAAGGTTTGCATCATCCATCATCGTAAAGAGAACAAGATCCTTGTTGATAATCTCAACTTGGTCACGCTCTAATACGGCTCCAGTGACAACGCCCGGGCCTTTGCACTCAATTAAGAGGTTCGTCCCTTCCGCATCTTCGGGCATTTGGATTTGGAGCTTCTTTAGCGCGGCGATGATATCGCTGATATCTTCGCGCACCCCAGGAAGCTGCTCATACTCGCTCGAGATAAGATGGGGAACACCATCCTCATTGAAGCTCGTAAATTTGATAGCAGTGACGGCATACCCCTGGATTGAAGAGAGGAGTACCCTACGCAGCGTATTGCCGATCGTCGTTCCAAAGCCCCGTTCAAACGGATAGGCGATGAACTTGCCGTAGTTCGGCTCCACAGTGCTGTGTTCGAAGGTGATCCCCTTCGGCTTCTTAAAGCCCTTCAGAAGGTGTTTACGTGCCATGGTTACTCCTTATCGGGAATACAACTCGACGATCAACTGCTCGTTAATCTTCTCGAGTTCGGTTACTTCACTTCTCCTCGGAACTGCAAGGAAGGTCCCCTTCATTGCGTCCACGTCCAAGCTAAGCCACTGATAGACTCCGCTCTTGGTGAACTCCTTGAGGTTTTCCTTGATGATGATCATCTTCTGCGCCCGGGGGCTAATCGAAATCTCATCACCAACCTTGACGCGGTAGGAGGGAATATCAACGCGCTTGCCGTTTACAAAGATGTGTCCGTGGTTAACGAACTGAGCAGCTTGGTAGCGGCTTGCGGCGAAGTGGAGGCGGAAAACGACGTTATCCAAGCGCTGCTCTAAGAGCTGAATCAAGTTCTCACCGGTCTTTCCGGGGATTCTTGCAGCTTCATTAAAGGTAAGCTTGAACTGCTTCTCCAGCATCGCGTACGTTCTCTTAAGCTTCTGCTTCTCACGAAGCTGAAGGCCGTAGTTAGTTTGTTTCTTCTGCCGGGCTCGGGGATCCTTTCCAGGCAGGCCAGTGCGCTTTCCGCCATTAAGCGGGCACTTGCCACCAAGACAGCGATCACCTTTAAGGAAGAGCTTTGTGCCTTCCGCCCTGCAATGTCGGCATTTGGGTCCAGTATATCTTGCCATCTAATTCTTTCTCCTCATCACACTCTTCGACTCTTGCGGGGTCGGCATCCGTTGTGGGGGATTGGGGTGATATCGCGAATAGAGCGCACCTTCAATCCAAGTACACCAAGGGTTCGAATCGCACTCTCGCGTCCCACCCCAGGGCCCTTCACAAAAACGTTTACTTCCTGAAGGCCACTATCCATCGCTGCCTTGGCAGCTTTCTCAGCAGTGGTCTGTGCCGCATAGGGAGTAGATTTCTTTGCTCCACGGAAGCCGAGTCCACCGGCACTCGCCCATGACACGGCGTTGCCTTGCAGATCGGTCACGGTGACAATCGTATTATTGAAGGTTGCCTGAATGTAGACATTCCCTTCATAGACCGTCTTTTTAGTTTTACGTTTTACAGTTGCCATCTGTTTCTTGCTCCTTACTTCTTCTTACCGGCGACGGTCTTCTTCCTACCCTTACGGGTACGAGCGTTCGTCTTCGTTCGCTGGCCATTAACCGGCAAGCCACGGCGGTGCCTGAGGCCACGGTAGCAGCCAATGTCCATAAGGCGCTTGATATTCAGGGCAACCTCAGTTCTGAGGCGTCCCTCGACTTTGTACTCTTCTTCGATAACCTTTCGCAGTACTGCGAGGTCATCATTGGAAAGGGTGTTGATATTGGACTCTGGATCGATCTTTGTTTTTTCACAAATCTCAACCGCCGAGTACCTACCGATTCCGTAGATATAGGTCAGGGCAATTTTCGTTGCCTTGTTCGGCAAATCTACACCTGCAATTCTCGCCATCCATGGCCTCCTGAAATTCTCACAGGGTTACTACCCTACTATTTTTGTCTCTGCTTATGCTTGGGGTTATCGCAGATGATGCGGACCACCCCATTCCGTCTTACTACTTTGCACTTGTCACAAATAGGTTTGACACTTGCTCTTACTTTCATCTTCCAGCTCCTAGTGCTTAGAAATGCTTTGACTTCTTCTGGCCAATCTTGAACCCATCGTAGTGGTGCATCTTCATGATGCTCTCGATCTGGCGCATCGTATCAAGGTCAACTCCAACCAAGATCAAGAGCGACGTACCTCCGAAGAGCATCGCAACTGTCGAGGGGAAGTTAAAGAACTTCTGCACGAGCGTCGGAATCAAGGCGATGAACGCAAGGAAGAGTGAACCAGGAAGAACAATTCGGTTGAGAATCTTCGTCAAATACTCTTCGAGTTTCTCAGCCCGAACCCCTGGAACGGATCCTCCGTTCTCGCGGATTTGCTTAGCCATTTCGATCGGGTTCATCGACACTTGGGTGTAGAAGAACGCGAAAGCCACAATCAACAGGGCGTAGATGATTAGATAGGGGGTGCCCTGAGGATTTAACCAATTAGCGAAGGCAGCGAGCCATCGAACCTCCGGCCCCAAGGTTGTTGCAATCTGCAAGGGGAAGGAGAGCAGCGCACTGGCGAAGATTACTGGAATAACTCCAGAGGGGTTCACCTTGATGGGGATGTACGTTGACTGAGCGCCATACATCTTTCGCCCCACCACGCGCTTGGCGTAGTTTACGGGAATCTTTCGAATTCCCTGCTCCTCGTAGACAACGAGGGCTACTACGATGAGGAACATCGCTGCGACGATTAAAACAACGATCGGGTTAAGGATCCCAGCGCTGATCGACGCAAAGAGTGCGTTGACTGCGGTTGGGAAGCGGGCAACGATACCAGCAAAGATTAAGAGACTGATACCATTTCCAACACCCCACTGGGTGATCTTATTACCGATCCAAATCAGCAACATCGAACCGGTTGTAACGGTGAGCATTGCAATGATGGTAAAGCCACCTAAGCCCATCGTTAAGACGCCCGGGATCGACTGGGCGTAAATCGTCACTACGTATGATTGAAGCAGACACACCACCACCGTTCCGTAGCGGGTGTACTGCTGCAACTTCTTATGCCCCGAGGGATCGGAGGCAAGCTTCTTCAAAGAGGGAAGCACTAACATCAAGAGTTGCAGGATAATCTGCGTGCTGATGTACGGCATAACCCCGAGCATGAAGAGCGAGAAGTTTGAGAACGCTCCGCCACTGAAGAAGTTCAAGTATTCAGTCAATCCAACGTTTGAAGAGGAACTCTGGGCAAGGAAGAATTGCTTCAACACTTGCGGATCAATCCCCGGAATCGGAATGACCGCCCCGATCCTGCTGACTACCAGCAATCCGAGGGTAATGAAAATCTTCTTGCGAAGACTCTTAATTCTATACATCTCAACTAAGGTGTTTGCCATGACGCCCTTCTTTTATCTGACCTGTCCGCCCGCAGCGGTAATCTTTTCGACTGCCCCTGCAGAAACCTTCAATCCTTCGATGATAACCTTCTTGGTAAGCTCCCCATTGCTGAGAATCTTAGCTTGAGTCTTCACGCCTTTCACCACACCAAGCTCCTTCAGAGCTTCGAGGGTGACGACATCTCCATCATCAAAGGTTCGGGAGATATCATCCAAAGAAACGACTGCATACTCCACTTTGAATGGTCCATTGGAGAAGCCGCGCCGAGCTAGGCGGCGATAGAGCGGCATCTGCCCACCTTCAAACCCAGGGCGAGTACCGCCACCGGAGCGGGAGTTCTGTCCGTCGTGGCCTCTTCCGCTGGATCGACCCTTGCTGGAAGCACCACGACCGAGAATCGTCTTCTTGGTATTAGCACCTTTTGGTGCGATAATCTTTGCCATCTTACAACTCCTCGACGTTCACCAGGTGACTGACGACGTTCACCATCCCCAGAATAACTGGGTTGGCGTCGTGCACCACGGAACTGGAAATCCGACCTAAGCCGAGCGCCTTTACCGTCCGTCTTTGCTTCGGAAGGGTTCCGGCAAGCCCCCGTACGAGGGTGATTTTAATCTGCTTCTGTTTTGCCTTGGCCATCTCTTACCCCCACATCTCACTCAGGGATTTGCCCCGGTTCTTGGCAACAACCTTTGCATCAAAGAGGTTCTCTAATGCAACGAACGTCGCCTTCACGTTATTGATATGGTTCTTTGAGCCGAGCGTCTTACTGAGGATATCGTGGATTCCTGCAGCGTCGCAAATTGCTCGGACCGTACCGCCGGCGATAACTCCCGTACCAGGAACTGCTGGTTTAAGCAGGACGCTGGCGCCTTTGTAATTCCCAATGATCTCATGGGGAATCGTGGAGTTCTTCATCGGAATCTGAATCATCGCACTCTTGGCGCGCTCAACAGCTTTACGAATCGCCTCGGTGATGTCATTGGCTTTACCAAAGCCGTAGCCAACTTTTCCATTCTGATCGCCAACAACGACGATGGCGCTGAAGGAGAAGCGTCTTCCACCTTTCACGACTTTCGCAACGCGGTTGATCTTGATCAGTTTCTCGGTCAATCCGTCACTCTTCTCTCGGTCTCTATCTCTATTTCTATCTCGGTTTCTATCCACACTGTCCCCCTAGAACTTGATCCCGGCTTTGCGGGCGCCGTCGGCGATCGACTTGACGATACCGTGGTAGAGATGCCCGTTTCGATCAAACACACACGTATCGATCTTCTTTTCAAGCATCCGCTGGCCAATCGCCTCACCAAGCTTTGCAGCGTCGGTGACGTTATTCTTCAAATCCTTGAGCTCGGGCTCAACGGTTGAGGCAGCCGCGAGGGTGACCCCAGCCGTATCGTCGATTACTTGGACGTACATGTGGGTGTTGGAGCGATAGACACTCATCCGTGGCTTGGCACTGGTGCCGCTGATGCGCTTACGGATGTGGCGCTTTCGCTGCTGTAGTTTTCGCTGTTTATCGATTACTCTTTTCATTGTATCCTTCCACCCTTATCACTTCGACCCTGCGGTCTTACCAGCCTTGCGGCGGATTACCTCATCCTCGTAGCGGATTCCCTTGCCCTTGTACGGCTCGGGCTTGCGCAGTGAGCGCAACTCTGCTGCCGTTTGACCAACTTGCTGCTTGTCGATGCCGGAGAGAACAATCTTCGTCGGCGTTTCAACAACTGCTGTGATTCCTTCCGGAACAACAAAGTCGATCGGTTGAGCGAAGCCGAGGTTCAACGTTAAGACGTTGGCCTTTAAGTCGGCTCGGAATCCTACCCCGTTGATGATCAAGGTCTTGGAAAAGCCTTTGGAGACTCCTTCAACCATGTTCACGACGAGCTGGCGATAGAGGCCGTGGTAGGCGCGGGCACCTTGAGAGTCATCGACTCGGTGAACCACGACACTCCCACCTTCAACTGCCAAGGAGATTTCATCCCGGCTCTTGAAGTTGAGCTTGCCTTTTGGCCCCTCAACGTTAATCATTCCATCTGCGACTGTAACCGTTACTCCCTGGGGAAGGGTGATCGGGTTGTTTCCAATTCGGGACATTCCTTCTCTCCTTACCAGATTGAGCAGATCAGCTCACCACCGACCTTATTCTCAGTCGCCTTCTTACCGGTGATCACACCGACGGAAGTGGAGACAACAACGACACCGTGGCCGTTGTAGATGCGCGGCATATCCCGATACCCCGTGTAAACACGTCTTCCTGGCGTTGAGATGCGCTCAAGACCGTGGAGGACTGGAGCTTGCTTCTCATCGTATTTGAGGAAAATACGGATGTAGGAAATACCGTCCTTGGTTACTTTCTTAAAGTTCTTCACGTACCCCTCATTCTTGAGGATTTTTACGATCTGAAGCTTCATTTTGGACGTAGTCACGTCGACCTTCTCATGGCGCGCCAAGTTGGCGTTCCTGACTTTGGTCAGCATATCTGCTACTGGATCACTTACAGCCATTTCACTCTCCTACCAACTGGATTTGGTAACACCAGGAATCTGGCCTTCGCTTGCCAACTTCCTAAAACAGATTCTGCACATGTCAAACTGCCGCATATAGCCGCGAGGTCGGCCGCACACCCGGCATCGGTTAACCCGGCGGGTCATGAACTTCGGCTCCCTATTGGCCTTGACAATCATCGACTTCTTTGCCATATATCTCCACCTTACTTTGCGAAGGGCATGCCCAAGTTTTTCAACAACGCATAGCCTTCTTCGTCACTCTTCGCAGTCGTAACAATGGCAATGTTCAAACCACTGACACGCTCGATCTTATCGAAATCAATTTCGGGGAACACAATCTGCTCGGTAATTCCGAGTGAGTAGTTACCGCGGCCATCAAAGGCGTTGGCCTTTACTCCCCTAAAGTCCTTTACCCGGGGTAGCGCGATGCTAATGAGGCGCTCAAGGAAGAACCACATGTTGTCCCCCCTCAGGGTAACCATTGCGCCAATCTCCATCCCCTCACGGAGTTTGAAGTTTGCGATGGACTTGCGAGCTTTCGTCTTCACCACGTGCTGGCCAGTGATTTGCTCAAGTTCCTTCACTGCAGAGTCAAGGAGCTTCTTATTTAAAATTGCATCACCAACACCAACACTCACTACGATCTTCTCAACGGCAGGAATCTGCATCCGAGAGGTGTAGCCAAAATCTTTCAGCAGCTGGGGCGCTACTGTTTCTTGGTATTGTTTTTTCAGGTTCGGTACAAACTTTTCCATCAGATCACTTCCCCAGTCTTCTTAGCGTAGCGGACTTTCTTTCCGCTGTCGTCGAACTTGTAACCAATCTTGCTTGTCTGACCTTTACCGGTCATATAGGCAACGTTGGAGACGTGAATCGGAGCCTCAAGCTCCACGATGCCGCCTTGGTCCTGGGCAGATTTCTTGCGCATCGTCTTTTTGACCATGTTCGCGCCCTGGACGATGACCCGTTCCTTCTTGTGGTCGATCTTAACGATCTTTCCACTCTTGCCTTTATCTTTTCCGGCAATGATCAGCACGGTGTCGTTTTTCTTCAACTTCATGTGCAACACTCCTACAACACTTCCGGCGCAAGGGAAACGATCTTCATGTACTGGTCGCGTAATTCACGAGCAACAGGGCCAAAGATCCGCTTTCCGCGCGGGTTATTGTTGGCATCGATGATGACGCACGCATTATCATCGAACCTGATATAGGTACCGTCAGGTCGTCGGTATTCCTTCTTCGTACGGACGATTACTGCCCGCATAACTTCACCTTTCTTGATCGCGCCATTGGGAAGAGCACTGCGAACGCTCACGGTGACGATATCACCAACGCCCGCGGTATAGCGGTGGGTCCCACCGAGGACCTTGATCACCTGCACAGTCTTCGCCCCACTGTTGTCGGCAACGTTCATGTAACTTTGCATTTGTACCATAATCGTCTCTCCTTCTTACCGGGCTTTCTCAACGATCTGGACGAGGCGGTGGTGCTTGTCCTTGCTCAAGGGGCGGGTCTCTACGATTCTTACCGTATCGCCGATGCCAGCCTCATTACGCTCATCGTGGGCCTTCACCTTCTTGGTGCGGGTCAAATATTTCTTGTACAGAGGGTGCAGCTTGCGACTTGTGAGTTGGACAACAATTGTCTTCTCCATCTTGTCACTGACAACCACTCCGGTGTAACTCTTTCGAATCTTTTGCATTTGATGAGTTCTCCCTTACTTCGCAGCCTTGCGGATTCCCAGCTCATACTCCCTGATCAGGGTGTTAGTCCGGGCGATATTTCGTCGAATCGTTCGAACGGCGAGGGGGTTTTCCACGTGGCCAAGCACGCGACCCATCCGTAAGTCGAAGTATTCTTTGTGCAGTTGCTCTCTTTTAGCGACCAACTCTTCAAGGGTCAGCTCTTTATAGGAATGTTTCATTACATCACCTCCCGGCGGGAGACGAACTTCGTCTTGATCGGAAGCTTGCTCCCTGCGAGCGCAAGCGCTTCGCGGGCGAGTTCTTCACTGACTCCTCCCATCTCGAACATGACAGCCCCAGTCTTTACAACTGCGACCCACCCTTCAGGGTTCCCCTTACCATTACCCATTCTCGTTTCAGCGGGCTTCTTCGTGTACGGCATATCGGGGAAAATCCGAATCCATACCTTACCACCACGCTTAATGTGACGGGTCATCGCAACACGAGCGGCTTCGATTTGGCGGTTGGTGATCCACTTCGGCTCGAGGGCCAAGAGGCCATACTCACCAAAGGCGATCGTATTACCACGAGTGGCAATCCCATCGACGGAGCCGCGCTGTTTCTTTCTGTATTTAATTCTCTTCGGACTCAGCATTGCTTACAAACTCCTCGCCTCAAGGTCATCTGAGCGGCTGCTCTTGCGAACAAGATCACCAGCTTCATCTTTCACAGGGCGATCGTAGATCTCTCCGTTGAACACCCAAACCTTTACTCCAACGACACCAAAGCTGGTATCGGCGGTTGCAAAGCCATAGTCGATATCACTGCGAAGGGTGTGAAGAGGAATTCTTCCTTCCTTCATCCACTCGCTGCGGGCGATCTCAGCGCCACCGATTCGACCGGAAAGGCGAATCTTGACACCTTGAGCCCCACTCTGCATCGCTTTGGAGACGGCAATCTTCATCGCCCGGCGGAAAGATCCACGAGCAACGAGTTGGCGCGCTACGTTCATTGCAATGAGCTGAGCGTCCGCTTCAGGCTTCTTTACTTCTTTAATCTTGATCTGAATCTTCTTATCAGTGAGCTTTTGTAAGCGCTCGCCGAGCTTCTCGACGTTAGCTCCCTTGCTACCGATAATCACCCCGGGGCGACTGGTGGTAATCACCATCGTAATCCGTTGGGGCTTACGAATGATTTCAAGATCGCTGATCTCAGCACCGGCAGTCTCCGGGCTTCCCATCAACGCTTTGCGAAGGAGCAAATCCTCGTGGAGCGTATCCGCATAGTCGCGGGGATCGACGTACCACTTGGACTTCCATGTCTTATTGATTCCAAGTCTCAGACCAATTGGGTTTACTTTCTGGCCCATTTAATTCCTCCCGCTCGCTTTTTCGTCAACGCTGACGGTAATGTGGGACATTCGCTTTAAGAGAATGTCGCGCCGACCGTGACTTCGTGGCCACACTCGCTTAAGGCGGGGGCCTTCGTTGATCTGCAAATCGGTGATCACCAGGTTCTCCTCATCAATCCTCTTATTGAGGCTCGTTGCATTTGCAGCGGCACTCTTGAGGACTTTAAGGATTAAGCCAGCGCCCTTCTGCGGCATCGCTTCGAGAATCGAAACGGCGCTCACGTAGGACTTGTGCCGAACTAAATCCGCCACGGGGCGAACTTTCGTCGGACTGACCATCAGATACTTAGCAGTCGCGGTGTATCCTTTCTTAACTTCTTCTTTCCTAGCCATCGTTACCTACCTCCCTTCTTATCGGAGGCGTGACCTCGGAAAATTCGGGTGGGAGCAAACTCACCGAGCTTATGTCCAACTAAGTTCTCAGTGATGAACACTGGGACCCACGTCTTGCCGTTGTAGACGGAAACGGTGAATCCTACCATCTCGGGGATGATCGTCGAACTTCTGGAATACGTCTTGATCATCTGCTTTTGATTTGCCTTCAGGGAATCCTGAACTCGCTTATAGAGCTTCTTTTCTACAAAAGGCCCTTTTTTGATTGATCTAGCCACGTTTTACTCCTACTTCCGCTTCTTGACGATGAACTTGCTCGAGGGCTTCTTCTTCGACCGGGTCTTCGCACCCTTAGTGGGCTTACCCCACGGGGTCACTGGGTGACGTCCACCACTGGTCTTACCCTCACCACCACCATGGGGGTGATCGATCGGGTTCATCGCAACACCACGCACCTTCGGTCGGCGACCTAAGTGGCGGCTCTTGCCTGCTTTACCGAGGTTCACGTTCATGTGATCTTCATTACTGAGGGTTCCAATCGTCGCGTAGCACTCGCCAAAGACCATGCGCATCTCACCGGAGGGAAGGCGGAGGGTCACATAGTCCCCTTCCTTCGCTGCAACGGTTGCGTGTCCACCGGCGGAGCGGACGAGTTGGCCACCCTTACCGAGGTTGAGTTCAACGTTGTGAACAGTCAGCCCGAGGGGAATCGCCTTCAATGGAAGGGCGTTTCCAACGGTGATCGGGGCCTCAGGGCCACTGATAACCTTCGTTCCAACTTTCATCCCTTTGGGTGCGAGCATGTAGCGCTTCTCGCCATCGGCGTAGAAGACTAAGGCGATGTTCGCAGTTCGGTTTGGATCGTATTCAATCGTCCGAACGGTGCCAGGGATTCCAACTTTATTGCGCTTGAAATCGATGATGCGATAGGCGCGCTTGTGCCCACCACCGCGGCGGCGAACGCTGATGCGTCCGAAGCTGTCACGGCCGGCTTTCTTAGAAAGACCAGTGGTCAGCGACTTCTCCGGCTTGTTGGTGGTAATTTCACTATAATCCAGCGTGCTCTTCTGCCTGAGGGTGGGAGTATAGGGTTTATATGTCTTTAAAGCCATGATTCGCCTTCTCCTTATACACCTTCGATGGCCTGGATCGATTCACCCTTGGCCAACGTCACGACAGCCTTCTTCCAATCACCAGTTGTTCCTTTAATGGAACCACCCTTGGTGCGGGAGTACTTTGGCTTGCCCTTTACGATCATCACGTTACACTTCACAACATCGACTTTGAAGAGCTCATTGACCGCATCACTGATCATGTGCTTGTTTGCGTCGATGTGGACGCGGAACGTGTACTTCTTCATTTCTGCCTCACGAGCGAGGTTACTTTTTTCACTGAGCACTGGCTCGATGATTATCTGATCTGCTCTCATTTGCTTTGTCCTTCGGCGTCACCGTAGAAGGTGTTCAAGTTCTTTGCTGCCCCTTCAAGGACCAAGAGCTTGCGTCCATAGAGGAGCTCTTTGGCGCTGAGGCTGTTGTAGGAGAGCACGTACAGGTAGGGAATATTCTTCGCTGCCCGTCGAAGCAGTTCATCATCGTTACCAATAATGAGAATCGTGCGGCTCTCGTCGGTGACAAAGTTCTTCAGGATTGCGCTCAAATCGCGGGTCTTGCCGCTCTCGATCGTGAAATCTTCCACGACTACGAGGCGCTCATCTTGGATTCCAAGGCTCAAGAGGCTCTTCATCGCAAGGCGCTTCATCTTCTTCGGCAGCTTATAGCTGTAATCCCGCGGCTTTGGCCCAAAGATCGTTCCACCACCGGTCCAGATCGGGCTCTTCTTATCACCCGCTCGGGCGTTACCCGTGCCTTTCTGTTTGTACGGCTTGGCGTTACTGAAGTTTACCTCACCGCGCGTTTTCGTACTGGCGGTTCCGACTCGGCGGTTAGCCAGCTCATTGTTTACGGCGTGGTAAATCGTACCATTGCTCACTTCACGATTGAAGACGCTATCGTCCAACTCGATCGTTCTGAGCTCTTTGCCGTCAATTGAATAGACTTTCGTTTTCATTTCCTGCCCCTACTTCTTGACCGCTTTCTTTACGATGACAACACTCTGGGCGGGACCGGGTACTGCACCCTTTACCAAGAGGACCTGCAACTCTTCGTCAACCTTAACGACTTTCAGGTTTTGCACCGTTGTGCGCTCATTACCCATGTGGCCAGGCATTCTCGTTCCTTTGAAGGTTCGCCCAGGGGTCGCGGACATTGACGTACCACCAATACCCCGGTGGAACTTTGAACCGTGACTGGCTCGTCCTCCACCAAATCCATGGCGCTTCACACCACCGGCGAAGCCTTTACCTTTCGAGGTTCCTGTTACATCCACAAAGGAGATTTCTTTGAATATATCCACACCTAACACATCGCCGACTTCGACTTCCGCATCAAAGTTGCGGAACTCAACAAGGTGTTGCTTAACTTCGCTTACATCCTTGAATTGGCCAGCGTATGGTTTGGTTGTTGTACTCTTCTTTTTATCTATGGAGCCAAGCAGTGCAGCGTTGTACCCGTGCTTTTCTTCACTACGGTTCGCGACTACGACGTTGCCCTCAATTTTGATGACTGTTACGGGCGTAAGGATACCATTGGCATCAAACACCTGCGTCATTCCAATTTTCTTGCCGATAAGCCCTAACATCTCTTACCTCAACTCTCTTACTGTTTAATCTCTACATCCACACCAGCAGGGAGCTCAAGCTTCATGAGGGCATCCATGACACTGGAAGTAGGTTCCAAAATGTCAATTAAACGCTTGTGTGTCCGCATTTCGAACTGTTCGCGCGACGTCTTGTTGACAAAGGGCGATCTCAGGACCGTGTACTTGTTGATACGAGTAGGAAGGGGAACAGGCCCGCTAACGGTAGCGCCTGCCCGGACAACGGTTTCCACAATTGCTTTGGAGCTTTGTTCAACAAGCTCAACATCAAAGCCTCGGAGCCGTACTCGAATTCTCTCTTTAGCCATTATTCCTCCAAAAAACAAGCCTTGCCACCACCCTGTGGTAGTGGCAAGACATCCATTAATAGGTTACTGGGCGATCTCGACGACCTGACCAGAAGCAACGGTGCGGCCACCTTCACGAATTGCGAAGCGGAGACCCTTGTCCATTGCGATCGGGTTGATCAACTCGACGTTAATGTCGGTGTGATCACCAGGGAGAACCATCTGCTTACCTTCTGGAAGGTTAACCGTTCCAGTGATATCGGTGGTTCGGAAGTAGAATTGCGGTCGGTAGCCACTGAAGAACGGGCTGTGGCGACCACCCTCTTCCTTGCTCAGTACGTAGACGGTACCAAGGAACTTGGAGTGGGGGTTGATGGACTTCGGCTTGGCAAGAACTTGACCACGGACAACGTCCTTTCGGTCAACACCGCGCAGAAGAGCACCAATGTTATCACCAGCTTCACCTTGATCAAGAAGCTTACGGAACATCTCAACACCAGTACAAACGGTGTCGCGAGTCTCGCGAATACCAACGATGGAAATCGGGTCGTTTACTTTCAGGATTCCGCGCTCGATACGGCCGGTAACAACGGTTCCACGGCCAGGAACGGTGAAGATGTCTTCGATCGGCATCAAGAAGGGCTGGTCAACGGCACGCTCCGGAAGCGGGATGTACGTATCCATCGCCTCAAGAAGGTCGTCAATGCACTTCGTTGCTTCGGGGTTATCCGGCTCGGTTAAGGCGAGGTATGCAGAACCCGCGATAACGGGGGCGTTCTCACCATCAAAGCCTTGGTCACTGAGCAGTTCGCGCATCTCTTCTTCAACGAGCTCGATCAAATCGGGGTCGTCAACTTGGTCAGTCTTGTTAATGAAGACAACAAGTGAAGGTACACCAACCTGGCGAGCAAGGAGGATGTGCTCCCTGGTCTGGGCCATGGCTCCGTCAGTTGCCGCAACAACGATGATTGCGCCGTCCATCTGGGCAGCACCAGTGATCATGTTCTTGATGTAGTCGGCGTGTCCGGGACAGTCAACGTGGGCGTAGTGACGGGCGTTACTCTGATACTCGACGTGTCGGGTATTAATAGTAATACCGCGCTCTTTTTCCTCGGGCGCATTGTCAATAGCATCATAGGCAAGCGCCGTATCACCGAACATCCGTGCGCAGTGCTGGGTGATAGCTGCCGTAAGGGTGGTCTTGCCGTGGTCAACGTGACCGATGGTTCCTACGTTTACGTGTGGCTTTGTCCTCTCAAATTTCTCTTTAGCCATCAGTTCCTCCTTGTGACGCTCCAAATGTAGTCACAAAAAAATAATTATATGCCATAAAGGCCCAAAGCCTTTACCATTTCCGGCGAGACAAACTGATTGATAGATAACAAGAAGAGGATTCCAGAGGTCGGTTGGCACCAGAGGCCCAAGCGACATAGCACATTGTTTAAAAAAACAAGCGTTCATACTGGAACCACCTTATTATCGTGATCGGATAATCGGTTTGGCCCTAATAATCCGTACGGCAGGCGTACGGACACCTCAAGCAATATAAGCGAAAGGGTTTTTTATGTCAAGCGATTAAGAAGCAATGCCGACCCCTTTCGAGGCCGGCTCTATGCTTCCTACCATCGGAAGTGGCTGAAGGCTTTGTTTGCCTCGGCCATTCGGTGGGTATCTTCCTTCTTCTTAAAGGCTGTACCGGTGTTTTGGTACGCATCTAAGAGCTCAGCACCAAGCTTTTCGGCCATCGATCGACCACTGCGATTTCGAGCAGCTGCGATCAGCCAGCGCATTGCAAGGGCTTCTCGGCGATTCTCCCGAATCTCAACGGGAACTTGGTACGTCGCACCACCAACACGGCGGCTCTTTACCTCAACAAGAGGCTTGACGTTATCAAGCGCTTTGAGGAAGACCTCAAGGGGTGGCTCATTGGTCTTTTCACCAAGGCTCGACATCGCTTGATACAAAATTCGCGTGGAGAGGGATTTCTTTCCATCGATCATCATCCGACGGATGAACTTCTCAACAACCGTTGATCCATATACTGGATCGGGTAATACTTCCCGAACTGGGGCGGTACTTCTTCTGGACATCTTCCTACTCCCTTACGCCTTTGGTCGCTTCGTTCCATACTTGGAGCGGCTGCGGCGGCGATCGTTAACACCAAGGGTGTCTTTCGCGCCACGGATAATGTGATAGCGAACACCAGGAAGGTCCTTGACCCTTCCACCACGAAGCAACACAACAGAGTGCTCCTGGAGGTTGTGGCCAATACCGGGGATGTAGGCAGTGACTTCAATTCCATTGGAAAGGCGCACACGGGCGACCTTTCTCAAGGCAGAGTTCGGTTTCTTTGGGGTAACGGTCATCACACGGGTGCAAACACCACGCTTCTGAGGACAACCGTCAAGGGCTGGGGACTTCGTCTTATGGACGATTCTCTTACGGCCCTTTCGTACCAGCTGATTAATAGTAGGCATCTTTTGGATACCCTCCCTTATCATGTTGTGACCCGCTCCTATTCACTGAGAGGGGGTCGGTGCGCCCAACGGGCATGCACTTCATATGTGAATCCGCATCAGCATGGGAGAATGCGAAGACTGTGGCATATGATGAAACTTACTCTTCATCATCCCCATAGTCATCAGCAAAATCACCTACGGATTTCATAATCTCTTCTTCAAGATCCAAGTCATCGACCTCGACCATCTCTTGGCGACGCGCTTCCTTAACTGCATCAACTTTCTGCTGCAAGGCCAAGAGCTCTTCATCTTGAAGTTTTACGTCTCGGTACTTGCGCATACCCGTCCCGGCTGGGATGAGTTGGCCGATGATGACGTTTTCCTTCAAGCCGCGTAGCTCATCTTTACTACCAGCAATGGCAGCATTTGTCAAGACTTTGGTGGTCTCCTGGAAGGAGGCTGCGGAGATGAAGGAGTCGATCGAGAGCGACGCTCGGGTAATACCTAAGAGGAGCGGCCGAGCAACTGCAGGCTCTCCACCTTCGGCGATTACACGATCGTTCTCTTCAAAGAAGCGGAACTTATCAACTTGTTGGCCGTGAATGAGGTTCGTATCTCCAACGTGGGCGATCTCAACTTTGCGCAGCATTTGCCGTACGATAACACCAAGGTGCTTATCGTTGATGTGAACGCCTTGCATTCGGTAGACTTCCTGAACTTCATCGACTAAGAACGACTGAAGGGCGTTCTCCCCGAGGATATCTAAGATATCGTGGGGGTCAGTCTGACCATCACACAGTGGCTCAGACGCTTCAACGCTATCACCATCACGGACGAGGAGGTTTCGGCCCATCGGAACCATGTGCTTAAACTCATGGCCGTACGGATCAGTCACGACGATCGTTCGCTTGCCTTTGACGATGTTACCAAAGCTCACTAAGCCACTGACTTTCGCCAGGATTGCCGCGTTGCGGGGGCGGCGGGCTTCAAAGAGTTCGCCAACCCGGGGAAGACCTCCGGTAATATCCTTCGTCTTAATTCCCTCTTTCAACAACTTCGCTAAGATCATCCCCTTCGTCACTTTTGCGTTATCGGCGATGTGGATGTACGAACCACCGGGGAGGAGGTAGACGGCGAGGACATCGCCCTTACCCTTCTTCTCGCTGGTGATCTCAATGCGCGGTTGCAGCGACTCAAGGCTGTGTTCGGTAATCTTCTTCTCGATATTACCCGTCTCTTCGTTCACCTCTTCGATCAACGTCGTGCCGAGTTTGATATCAACAAAGGAGGCGTAGCCGCCCTCTTCTGCTAAGATCGGCTCACTGAACGGGTCGAAGGAGACAATCGCATCCTTCGCCTCGACGAAGACTCCCGTATCAACGAGGAGCTCACTACCCGCCTTGACGGTGTGAAGGGTTGGGTGTCCCACTAAGAAGACGCGCCCGTTATCGATGCGAACAGATCCGTTCTCCTTGGAGAGGACGTTCTTGCCCTTCTTCACGTAGATCGGCGTTCCCTTAGCAACAACCGAGCCATCCTCAACTAAGAGGCTGTCGTAGCTCCCGCTTTCAATGATTGCATTGACGCGGAAGTACTCGATCGTCCCCTTACGGGTAAAGACGCTAATCTTATCACTCTCCCGCTCAACCCGCGATCCGTTAATCGAACCGATGATGACGGGATAGTTAAAGGTAAGCTTATTCTCCTCAGCGCTCGTTGAGGCGGTACCACCAACGTGGAACGTTCTCATCGTCAGCTGGGTTCCCGGCTGACCGATCGACTGAGCAGCGATAATACCAACTGCTTCACCGATGACAACAGGGCGGTTCGTGGCGAGGTTACGTCCGTAACACTTGGCACACACCCCGTGCTTCGCCTCACAGGTGAGGACGGTTCTCAGCAGCACGCTCTCTAAGCCGGACTCTTCAATGGCGAGGGCGACCTCTTCATTGATCTCAACGTTTGCCTTAGCAAGCACTTCACGGCTGAAGGGGTGAAGGATGTCTTCAACAGGGACGCGACCGACAATTCGCTCGCTTATGGATTCAACGATCTCATCGCCGTCCTTAATCGCACCCCGCCAAATACCGTTAATCGTATTACAATCTTCTTCATTCACCACGACGTCTTGGCTGATATCAACTAAGCGGCGGGTTAAGTATCCCGCTTCAGCGGTCTTCAGTGCGGTGTCAGAGAGACCCTTACGAGCACCGTTGGTGGAGATGAAGAACTCGATGATCGAAAGACCTTCACGGAAGTTCGACTTAATCGGGAACTCAATAACATCACCACTGGGGCGCGCCATAAGACCACGCATACCACCGAGCTGACGAATCTGCGTCCGCGATCCCCGAGCACCGGAGTCCGCCATGAGGAAGAGGGGGTTAAAGCCCGCTTGGTCATCGCGCAGTTCTTTCATTAACTCATCGGTGAGTTGGTCGTTTGTTTGGGTCCACACCTCGATGACGCGGTTGTAGCGCTCCTCTTGGGTGATGTGCCCTTGGCGATACTGCTCCATGATCCGCTGCTGCTCTAAGCTCGCCTTCTCCATCAACGCTTCTTTTGCGTGGGGAACGAGCATATCGGAGAGACCAATCGTCGCTCCAAAGAGGGTGGCGTACTTGTAGCCGATATCCTTAATTGCATCGAGCATCTCAACAGCGATCGAGTTCTTATTCGCCTTAAGCGTATCCCCAATGAGGGCCCTGAGCTCCTTATCCCCGAGGTTCATGTTCTGGAAAGGAACACTCTTCGGAAGAACGGAGTTAAAGATCACCCGACCAGGGGTCGTGATCACTTTCTCACCGCTGGGGAGGCGGAAGCGAATCTTCGCGTTGTGGGAGAGCAGGCCACTATCGATTGCGTTTTCAATTTCCCCAATCGAGTCGTAGTACTTATTCTCCCCCGCTGCTCCATCGAGCTCCCGGGTGAGGTAGTTAATGCCAAGAACCATATCCTGAGAAGGATAGACGATCGGCTTGCCGTTTGCGGGGTCGAGGAGGTTGGTGACACTGAGCATCAGCGTCCAGCTCTCCATCTGGGCGGCGTGGGTCAGCGGTACGTGAACCGCCATTTGGTCGCCGTCAAAGTCCGCGTTGTATGCGTGACATACTAAGGGGTGAAGCTTAATCGCCTTCCCATCCACTAAGACTGGATCAAACGCCTGGATTCCCAAGCGGTGGAGCGTCGGAGCACGGTTTAAGAGAACCGGGTGCTCTTTAACAACCTCATCGAGGATTGCCCAAACCGCATCGGTCTCTTCTTCAACTAAGCTCTTCGCTTTCTTAATATTATAGACAACGCCGTCTTGGACGAGCTTCTTCATGATGAAGGGCTTGTAGAGCTCTAAGGCCATCTTCGAGGGAAGACCACACTGGTGCATCCTCAGCTCCGGACCAACAACGATAACCGAGCGACCGGAGTAGTCAACACGCTTACCAAGGAGGTTCTGTCGGAAGCGACCTTGCTTTCCTTTGAGCATATCCGAGAGACTCTTCAGCGGACGGTTCGAAGCACCCTTGACAACTCGCTTGCGCTTGGAGTTATCAAAGAGGGCGTCTACCGCTTCTTGGAGCATTCGCTTTTCGTTCCGGATGATGATATCCGGGGCGTTTAACTTCACTAAACGGTCGAGGCGGTTGTTTCGGTTAATCACTCGGCGGTAGAGGTCGTTTAAGTCACTGGTGGCAAAGCGCCCACCGTCGAGTTGAACCATTGGCCTCAAATCAGGGGGAATAACAGGAATCACGGTGAGGATCATCCACTCCGGCTTATTGCCGCTGTCGCGGAAGTTCTCACACACTTCAATGCGTTTTAAGAGGCGCTTATCCGCCTTATCCGCCTTTTGGCGCATCTGCTCACGCAAATCGCGGCTGAGCTCTTCTAAGTTGAGGTTCGTTAAAAGCTTCTTAACCGCCTCAGCGCCCATGCCTGCTTCAAAGGAGTCGCCAAATTGATCACGCGCATCCCAGTACTCCTCTTCAGTGAGGAGCTGCTTCGGCTTAAGCGTCGTATCGCCACTGTTAATGACGACGTACTTTTCATAGTAGAGGATCGACTGCAGGGCGTTGCGGGTAATATCTAAGAGCATGCTCATCCGGGAAGGAACGGAGCGGTAGTACCAGATGTGGCTTACCGGAGCGGCGAGGCTGATGTGCCCCATGCGCTCGCGCCGAACCTTCGTATTGGTAACCTCAACGTTACAGCGGTCACAGATAACACCCTTGTAGCGAATGGATTTGAACTTTCCGCAGTGGCACTCCCACTCCTTCGTCGTTCCAAAAATCCGCTCACAGAAGAGACCATCACGCTCTGGTCGTAAGGTGCGGTAGTTAATTGTTTCAGGCTTCTTAACCTCACCGTACGACCAGCTTTTGATCTGCTCCGGGGAGGCGAGCTTAATCATGATGGAATCGAATTCTTGTATCTCTCTCATCACTATTCTCCTTAGTTCACCGAGCCTTGACTCTGCTTCGTCAATAACTCTTCGTCACGCTCGGTAAGGGGCACCAAGTTTCCATGGGCATCGTAGACGGACATATCAAGCGCAAGACCGCGAATCTCCTGGACTAAGACGTTAAATGCCTCAGGCATTCCGGCTGTCGTCGCTGGCTCACCTTTGACGATCGATTCGTAGATCTTCACCCGGCCATTCATATCATCACTCTTAATGGTGAGGAGTTCTTGGAGGGTGTTCGCAGCTCCGTACGCCTCAAGGGCCCACACTTCCATTTCACCAAGACGCTGACCACCAAACTGCGCTTTACCGCCGAGGGGTTGCTGCGTCACGAGCGAGTACGGACCGGTGGAACGGGCGTGCATCTTATCATCAACAAGGTGGTGGAGCTTCAGGTAGTAGATGTAGCCACAGAACACAGGGTTCACAAAGGGAACACCAGTCTGCCCATCGTAGAGAACCGTCTTAGAGTTCTCCGGAAGGCCAGCCTTCTGCATCTCTTCTTCAAGCTGCTCCATCGTCGCACTTTGGAAGACAGGGGTGGAGTACCATCGATCGAGGGCCACCGCCGCCCAACCAAGCTGCGTTTCCATCAACTGACCGATATTCATTCGGGACGGAACACCGAGGGGGTTGAGGCACACATCTAAGGGAGTCCCATCTTCCATGAACGGCATATCCTCTTCGGGGAGGATCCGGGAGACAACACCCTTGTTTCCGTGTCGACCTGCCATCTTATCCCCTTGGCGAAGCTTGCGCTTCGTGGCGATTAAGACTTTCACCGTCTCTTCAACACCGGGGGGAAGCTCATCGTTATTGCTGCGCTTCAGGCGCTGGATGTCGATGATCGTCCCTTCTGTTCCGTGGGGAACCTTCAGGGAGGTGTCGCGCACCTCTTTCGCCTTCTCGCCGAAGATCGAGTTAAGCAGTTTAAACTCAGGGGTCGTATCACTCTCACTCTTGGGAGTCACTTTACCGACTAAGATCGAGCCAGGGCGAACCGTTGCACCAACGCGAACGATTCCATCGGCGTCGAGCTGCTCAAGCATCTTCTCACTCGTGTTGGGAATATCCCGGGTGAGTTTCTCCGGTCCGAGCTTAGTCTCACGAATATCGGTGGTGAACTCTTTAATGTGGACACTGGTGAAGATGTCATCTTTTACCACGCGCTCACTGATGAGGACGGCGTCCTCATAGTTGTAGCCGTGCCACGGCACGAAGCCAACGAGGATGTTTCGTCCTAAGGCGAGCTCGCCTTGCTGGGTTGCCGGACCATCGGCGATGACTTGGCCCGCATCAACGCTTTGGCCAAGGTCGACGATTGGCTTTTGGTTAAAGCACGTGTCTTGGTTGGTTCGTTCAAACTTCTGAATCTCATACACATCAACTTCGCCTTCAATTTCAGCTTCAGTTGGAGTGATGATAATCTTTTCGCTCGAAACGTAGGTAACAACGCCACCGCGATTTGCCTTCAAAAGGACCCCAGAGTCGTAGGCGGTCTTACTTTCCATTCCCGTTCCAACGCGCGGCGTCTCAGGAAAGACGAGGGGAACGGCTTGGCGCTGCATGTTCGAACCCATCAGAGCTCGGTTCGCATCGTCGTGTTCAAGGAAGGGAATTAAGGAAGCGGCAACACTGATAACCTGCTTCGGAGAGATATCCATGTACTTGATATCTTCTGGAGCGCGGGTGGAGTAGTCTCCACTGTGACGAACTGGAACTTCTGTATCGAGGAACTCACCCTTTTCGTTAAAGGGGGCACTCGCCTGGGCGATGAAGAACTTCTCTTCATCGTTCGCATCGAGGAAGCGGTATTGGTCAGTGACCTTCCCATCAACAACGCGGCGGTACGGCGTCTCTAAGAAGCCGTGGCGGTTGATCCGGGTGTAGTTCGCCAGGGAGACGATCAAGCCAATATTCGGACCTTCAGGGGTCTCGATCGGACAGATTCGCCCGTAGTGGGTGTAGTGAACGTCGCGAACTTCAAAGCCTGCACGGTCGCGGGAAAGACCACCAGGGCCTAAGGCGTTAAGCCGGCGCTTGTGGGTTAGCTCAGCAAGGGGGTTAACTTGGTCCATGAACTGCGAGAGCTGAGATGATCCAAAGAACTCCTTGATCGCCGCGACAATCGGCTTAATCGAGATTAAGTCTTGCGGCTTCACTGAGCCCGTCTCAAGGTTCATCCGCTCCTTAGCGATTCGCTCCATGCGAGCGAAGGCACCACGAAGGGCGTTCTGCAGGAGCTCCCCAACAGATCGAACCCGACGGTTACCGAGGTGGTCGATGTCATCGACGTTCGCTTCGTGGATGAAGACCTTAATGAGGTAGTTCATCGTATTGGTGATATCTTGGGGGGTGAGGACTGTCAGATCATCGACTTGGGCATCATCATCCTCGGTACCATCACCGAACTTCTTATTAAACTTATAGCGACCAACTGAGCCGAGGTCGTAGCGGCGGGAGGAGAAGAACATATCAGGAAGGTCCTTCTCGGCGCGCTCGATCGCAATCATCTCACCGGGCATTAAGACACTGAAGATTGGGCTTAAGACATCTTCCTTCGTCGGCTCATCATAGCCTTCGCGGGTGTACTTTGCATCTTCAATCTCAAAGCAGTTGAGGATGATCTCGCTGTGGAGCGTCCCCTCCCCTTTAATATCAACGAGGCTGATACTCTTCACCCCAAGGCCGAAGAGCTCATCGATCTCGTGAGCGTGGAGAAGGTCTCCAGCGCGGAGGACTTTCTTTTCTTCGCCGTCGATCGTTGCATAGACGTCCTTCGCGAGATAGCGGTTTTCTAACGTCGCCTTCATCTCTGGATCATCAATTAAATCGACCACTTCGTGTGTATAGAACGCATCGATAATCTTCTCGCGGCTGTCGTAGCCAATCGCCCGAAGGAGTAAGCTTCCTAAGATTCGCTTCTTCCGGTCGATCTTTGCGTAGATTAACGACTTCTTTTCATCAATTTCAAATTCAAGCCACGAACCACGATATGGGATAATGCGGGAGGAGTAGACGTCTTTGTCATGGCTGAAAATAACACCAGGGGAGCGGTGGATCTGACTGACGACAACGCGCTCAGCACCGTTAATAATAAAGGTACCGCGGTCGGTCATCAGGGGGATATCCCCAAAGAAGATCTTCTTTTCCCGCATCTCACCGGTGGCGAGCTCAAGGCTAATCGTAACTTGGATTGGGACGCTGTAGGAGCGACCCTTCTTTTTGCACTCCGTCTCAGTGAACTTCACGTTATCGTAATCGATCGTGTAGCCACGGTACGTTAAGCGCATCTCCCCATTGGGGCTGTCGATTGGGAACGTCGACTGAAATACATCCTCAAGTCCGAATGATGGATCGGGATCGAGGCCCTTACGGATCGTATCCAGTTGTAAAAAACGCTCATAGGATTCAAGTTGGACCCCAATGAGATTGGGCAGTTCGCACACTTCGTGTGATTCGGTACCGATATAGGTGCGAGTTATGGACTTGCCGTTGGCAACCATTGTGTACCCTCCAAAGTCAATTCAGCAAGCGACTCAAATCCCGAACGAATGGGAGATGAGGACACAACATGCCACCGGAGAGCTCCGGTGGCTTTGAGAATTCAACACTTCGCCGATTACGCGAATTGTTTCCAAGGAATCGATCCTTAGTCGACAGGAACGATATCGACGGTACATCCAGCAGCTTCAAGCTTCTCCTTCAGGGCGTCGGCGTCAGCCTTGCTCACGCTTTCCTTAATAGTTGCGCCGCCAGCTTCAACGACTTCCTTCGCTTCCTTCAGCCCAAGGCCGGTGATTGCGCGGACTTCCTTAATAGCGGCAATCTTCTTGGCAGGATCAGCAGCCTTGAGGATGACGTTGAACTCGGTGGGCTCTTCAACAGCAGCAGCAGCCTCAC
>JBBADN010000002.1:0-31846 GCA_041656455.1 Sphaerochaeta sp.
ACTTCCGGTTTAGCATCGAAGTAAATCTTCAATTCCGCATCGGGAAAGACGACCGTTGTGATGTCTCGGCCTTCGACGATCATGTCATGGCCTTTGGCAATTTCTTTCAACTGTTCGTTTACGTGGGCCCTGATTGGCGGGTAAGCACTTACCTGCGCAACAACAGCATCGACTTCCTTTGTTCGAAGATGATCTTCAATATATACCCCATTGGCGTGGATGCGCCCATCGATGAGGGTAAGGGGATTATTCTTTGCTGTTTGAAGTACTCCTTCAACATCGCTAGGATCTTTTCCCGCTTGTTGATGAAGGTACGTATACGCCCGGTAAAAAGAACCACTGTTAAGGTACGTGAATTCACTTTGCTCGGCGAGCATCTTTGCGATCGAAGACTTGCCTACTCCTGCTGGTCCATCAATTGCTACTATCATCGTGATCTCCTTACTTGAGGTTCCTTCTGTAACTGCTGGATTTCCCCTTTGGTAAGTTGCCGCCAGTGACCGGTCTTTAAATTCCCTAATTCAATTGAACCAAGGCGAATTCGGATTAACTCAATGACGCGATAGTCAAAGTATTCGAGGAGCTTACGAATCTCCCGATTCTTTCCCTCGGTAAGGATAATTCTCGTCCATTTTGGTCCGAGAATTTCAAAGCGGGCGATTCGATACGGAAGGCGGTCATCCGGTAGGTACACCCCTCGAAGCATATCCTCTAAATCGCGGCGAGCGATCGGGCGGTTCGCTTGGACAAAGTACTCTTTCTCGACCTCGTATGAAGGATGGGTGAGCTTTTGGGCGAGCTCGCCATCGTTGGTAAAGAGGAGTAAGCCACTGGAGTCTTTATCGAGCCGTCCTACACTAAAGAGGAGGTTCTTCTGCTCGATTGCAATTAAGTCTCGGGCAAAATTTCGTTCGTTGGGGTCGTAGTTGGTACTGACGTACCCTCGGGGTTTATTCAAGGCGATGTAGTAACGCGCCTCAACTGGCTCAACAAGCTGGCCGTCGACCATCACCACATCTTCTTTTTCAACTTTGGTGCCGAGGGTGGTGACGCGTTTTGTATTCACCGTCACCCTCCCCGCTTCAATAAGCGTTTCACAGTACCGGCGTGAGCCACACCCACTTTTTGCCATATACACCTGGAGGCGCGCTGGATAATCAATCATGCTTCTTCCTCACTTACTTCAAAGCGCTCTTGGTCGATCTCACTGAGCTTAGGAAGAGCAGCGATCGAATTAAGGTTAAATTCAAAGAGGAACTTCCGACTTGTTCCATATAAACACGGGTGGCCTGGTACGTCTTTACGTCCGACAACCTTGATGTACTCCCGATCACGAAGAAGGCGGATAATCGAGTCACTGGAGACTCCGCGGATATTATCAATCTCTCGGCGGGTAATTGGCTGGCTGTAGGCGACGATTGAGAGTGTCTCCATCGCTGCTCGGCTGAGGCGACGGTCGACCCTTCGCCCGTAACAGGAGCGCAGGCGCTCGTGTAAATCTGAAGATGGAAGGAATTGAAACGCCCCGTGATTTTCAAAGAGGCTCATCCCATGTCGATACGTATCGTAGTACTCTTCAATTTCTGCTAAAGCGGCGGTGATGACCTCTTCTTGGAGATCCGTCATCTTTGCAAGCTTCTCAACACTTACCGGCTCATTTTCTAAAAAGAGAATTACTTCTAGTAACCGGGCATCATCACTGAGGGAGCGAGTCTGATTACTCATTCGTCATCCTCCTCATCAAATATAATCTCTTCAACATTATCACTATCATATTCATACCGTGGCTCATCGCTTAAGAGCACGTCTTCTTCATAGAACTCCGCCTCTTCATCACTGCTGATCGGAAGAGGTTCAATCTCCGGGGGAATAAACTCTTCATCCTCATCATAGGCATCAGAGTAATCTTCTTCGAAGTGCTCATCGCGCCGACGAATCACAATACTTTCGTACGCCTTCTCCTGAAGAAGGTAAATCATCCCGTGCTTGGTGGCGTCTAAGATCGCCATAAACGCACAGATGATATGGAGCAAACTCGTTGGATCAACGATGAGCTCTTCGATCGTCATGTACTCTTGGGTCTCAAAAACTTCCTGCATCAGGGCAATCTTCTCATTCACCGTTACTGATTCGTAGACGTTAAAGACCTTTGAGGGAGCAATTTGTGTCATTAAGCGGCGAAAGGTTCCTAACAGGTCATCGAGGGTGACTTCCCCAAAGAGTTCATCATCGCCGAAGGGAAGGCGAAATTGGTGGGGTTTGCGGCTGATAAAGAGCTCGCTGCTGGTGGCAGTACCACTGAGTAAGTCAGTGTACTTCTTAAAGCGCTGGTGTTCTAGCAGTCGCTCAACAAGCTCTTGACGAGGATCTTGATACTCTTCATCAAACTCCAACTCCACCGGGAGGAGCATGCGACTTTTAATGTAGAGCAAATCCGCCGCCATCTTATAAAATTCAGTGAGATCTCCAAGAAGGACTGATGTTTCACTCTCTAAGTAAGCGATAAACTGCTCGGTGATCTCTGATATGGGAATATCGTAAATATTTACTTCAGCTTTTTGGATTAAGTGGAGCAAGAGCTCTAATGGACCTTCAAAGCCTGGTGTTACATACACCAGGCCAAGGTCGACACTATTCTGTTGCTCACGGGTTTCCACGTCTTACTCTTCAGTCTTGTCGTGTTTACCAAACATCTCAGAGCGGAGGCGTTGGTCTAAGTCTGAGATAATATCGGGGTTGGACTTCAGGAACTCAATTGTCCGATCACGTCCTTGGCCAATCTTCTCATCGTTATACGAATACCACGAACCAGCCTTTTCGATCATGTCGTACTTTACGGCGGCATCAAGCAGGCTTGCTACGTAACTAATTCCCTCACCAAAGAGGAGGTCAAGCTCAACTTTCTTAAACGGCGGGGCGACTTTGTTCTTCACAATCCGAATTCGGATTCGGTTTCCGTAGACGTCATCCGCTCCCCTACTCAGGGTCTCAATCTTCCGCACATCAATGCGAACTGATGAGTAGAACTTTAAGGCGTTTCCACCCGTGGTTGTTTCGGGGTTTCCAAACATCACCCCAATTTTCATACGAATCTGGTTGATGAAGATAATCGTTGTGTTGGATTTGCTTAATAAGCCGGTGAGCTTGCGAAGCGCTTGGCTCATCAGCCGCGCTTGAAGACCCATGTGACTATCACCCATATCCCCATCAATTTCAGCTTGGGGGGTTAAGGCGGCAACACTATCGATGACGATCATATCAACAGCACCACTGCGTACTAAGGATTCAGCAATTTCAAGAGCCTGCTCGCCGCTATCGGGTTGGCTGATCCACAGCTCATCGATATTCACCCCAAGCTTCTTTGCATAGGTGGGGTCCATTGCGTGCTCAGCGTCAATGAACGCGGCAATTCCGCCCGCTTTTTGCGTCTCGGCGATGGCGTGTAGTGCAATCGTGGTCTTACCACTCGACTCAGGTCCGTAGATTTCAACTACTCGCCCTCGCGGGTAGCCTCCGATCCCGAGTGCTTCATCGAGTAAGAGCGAGCCTGATGAGATTGCTGCGATGTCTAAACTCTCTTCTGTATCGCCGAGCTTCATCAGCGATCCTTTTCCAAACTGCTTGTCAATTTGAGCGCGAGCCGCCTCTAAGGCGTCTTGCTTTTGCTTCAAATCTTGCGGAAACGAAGTATCTTTACTTTTTGCCATGGTAACTCCTCTGTACCCTATGGGTGGAATAGTAGCATATCGCTTGCGCCTATGCATCTAGGGTGAAGGTAACAGGACCATCATTTGTATATGAGACGTGCATATGGGCACCAAATACTCCCCCAGCAACCTCTATGCCTTGATCGCGAAATAAGTCAAACGCTTGATCATACATCGCCTCGGCAATTGCAGGATCAGCAGCGTCATCGTAGGAAGGGCGATTGCCTTTGCGAAGGTTCGCCAACAAAGTAAATTGGCTCACTAAGAGAATCTTTCCCCCAACTTGCTTCAAATCAAGGTTCATCTTCCCATTCTCATCGCGAAAACAGCGAATCTTTGGAATCTTTTCGCAGAGCCACTTCAATTGCTCAACACTGTCACCCTTACCTACCCCTAGATAGACAAGAAGGCCCGTATCTATTGAACCAACTACTGTTGTATCGACGGTGACTGACGCATCGTACACCCGCTGAATTACTGCTCTCACGCCCTGCCCTTCATTTCTTGGACAAAACGGGCGCGGTCACTAGCGCCAAAGAATGCACTGCCAGTAACAGCAACATCCGCCCCAGCGTTGCGTACAGCTTCGGCAGTTTCAAGGTTCACTCCCCCATCAACGCTGATCAAATACGAGTAATTATGTTCACCTCGCAGCTCTTTTAATTGGGTGATTTTCTTCAGCGTAGAAGGAATCATCGCTTGACCCCCAAAGCCTGGGTTCACGCTCATCACTAAGACTAAATCTGCGAGGTGAAGGATTTCGCTTAATAAGGAGACTGGTGTTGACGGGACGATTGTCACCCCTGCTTTTGCCCCATGCTCTTTAATGAGGTTTAGGGTTCGGTCGAGGTGTATATTACCCTCGTAATGAACGGTGACGTAATCACTGCCAGCGTTAATGAAATCAACGACGTAGCGCTCGGGGCGCTCAATCATGAGGTGGGTATCAAAGATTAAGTCACTGTGCTTGCGGAGGCTTTTGATAATCGGGGGACCAAAACTAATATTTGGGACAAAGGCGCCATCCATTACATCGAGGTGAACCCAATCCGCTCCGTTTTCTTTAATCGAAGCGACCTCCCGTGCGCCGTTGGCAAAGTCACTTGCGAGCATGCTCGGGGCGATTAGTAATGACGGTGTATTCATACTCCCTTTATACCAAGAAGAGGACCCTTATGCAACATTTGGTGGGTAAAAGAATCATCCGCTCTTTTACAAAACAATTGCTAAATATGTATATTTTGTGTATACTAAAGCTCAGAGATAAGAATTAGTGTCGAACCCGAGCAGGCAAAGACCAATGTCTGCCCGGTTTCGTTTTGTCTTATACGAAGGCATATTTTTTTTCGGAGGCAAATATGGGAATCCAAGATATTGAACAAGTACTAAAAGAAGAACAATGGACCAGAGCCTCGGTTTCCGCCTTTACGGTGGCTAATTTTGAAACATTTGACGGCTTAATTGAACATTTAGACGACGAGCAAAAGATTGAAGCACGAGATATGTGTGAAAAACACATCCGCGAGCGAGAAAAGAACTCCGTTGTTGCTCACTACATCAACGGAATTATCTCCATTCAGCGTAAAGGTGCTGAAAACTTCCTCCCTCTCCTCAATTTAATTGAGCTCTTCAGTGAGCATAAGCGATGGAACATTGTTGAGTTTCTCGCCCAGAAAGTATTAGCTAAAGGTGAAAACCGCCACGCTCTGCGCCTTCTTGCCCACGCGTACGATGCGACGAATAAGCAGGGGAAGAAGATCGAGCTGTGGGAACGCTTAGTCAGTGTTGATTATGAAGAGGTTGATATCCTCAAGCAGCTTGGGACGTACGCCCTTGAGGCGGGAAAGAATGAAAAAGCGATTGGATACTTTAAGAAGACGATTAACCGCCTCTTAAAGCGGAAGGACTTTACTCCAATTCGTCAGCTCCATGCCCAAGTCATTACCCTCGATCCCGCCCAGTATGATTATTCGCTTAACCTTGCAGAGCAAATCTCCTTGACGAGTAACTCATCAGCGGTTGCAATCCTTCGCGATACCGCCGAGGCGTGCAAGGCGAATGTAGATCAGATGATTGAGATCCAAAAGCGGATTCTCACCCTTGATCGGGATGATGCGATCGCCCGTGATCAATTGATTAAGAACTACCGTCTTAAGTACAAAGATCACTCCCGCTTAGAGAGCTGCTTAGAGTCATCCGCCCTTGTTGGTATGATCGCCCGTGATGTACTGCTATCGATCGAAGACTTCGAAACAAACATCGCGTTCGATAAAGGTACCTTTGTTTTCCAGAACTCAACTGGTCGTATCGGTCGAATCCGTTCCATTGATGAAACCGACGTAATCGTTGATTTCGCGGGACAATCGACAACGAAGGGATCACGCCTCTCGACGAATATGGCATTTAAGAGCCTCCAGGCTCTGCCAAAGAGTCACATCTGGGTCTTAAAGAGTGCCCTGCCCAAGCAGAAGCTCCACGATAAGGTCAAAAGCGACGTACCTTGGACGTTAAACATTCTGATGGCGAGTAATGGAGGCCAGTCGAGCTTACGGGAGATGAAAGCCGAACTTGTTCCGTCTATTTTAGAGGCAAAAGAGTGGACGAGTTGGATGAACCAAGCAAAGAAGGAGTTAATGACTAACCCCCTCTTTGATCTCTCCCCTACCGACAGTGATGTCTACCTACTTCGCTCAACCCCGATCAGTTACGAAGAGAAGCAACTATCAATCTTCCGGAGTGAACGAGAGTTCTACGATAAGGTAAAACGCCTACGAGAATTTATTGCGAGTAAAGGCGATGTCGAAAGTGACTACTTCCAAGAGATGGTTCGCTTCTACAGTGAGTTCTTCTTTGAAGAGAACGGTATTTTAAAGCCGATCGTCGTCACTACTGATGCGATTATGGCGTCATACCTCCTGTTAGAAGAGCTTGTCCATAAGCAAGGGATGCACTTCATTGATCTTCCTGAAGCGTTTGGCTTCCTCGACCTCTTTGAGCGAGCAGCCGACGTCTATGATGTCTTTGCCCCGATTAAAGACTCGGAGTTAAAGAAATCCTTTATCGACCACGTCGTCGCTGAAGTATCCAATTGGCCAAGTGTGTTAATGGAGATCTTCCCAGGCTACTTAACGTCGTATATCCCTGAGATGTACCGCCAGCACAAGAAGAACGCTGATCTCTTAAAGCTCTACAAGGATGCTGTGGAGAACTTTAAGGAAAAAGCTGCAACACTGATCTACCTCTTAAAGAGCGGAGATCAAAAGGTATGGGCGAAGAGCGGATACACAACCGAGCAACTCCTTTACATCCAGCTCCAACTTCTTGATACGGTAAACCGCTACATTGATGCAAAGCGCGATAGCCAAGAGAACCGCAAGAACTCCAAGGCGTTAATGGCGTTGATTTTTGATGACAAGAAAATATTTTCATGCATTGAAAGCGGCGATGAAGAAACCGCCCAGAGGATCTACTCCCTCGTTGCCAACGTCTTTGACCTTCCTGGTGGAAAGAAGATTGAGGTGAAGCACGCCATTAGCGTGAAGTTCCCCTCCTTCAAGTTTTTCGATGAAGCACCGCCCACCCAACGCGAAGCATTTGTTCCCACTGGGCTCTTCTGCACCGCTGCATCTTTAGATGCAAAGAAGAAAGAGATCGAGTATATCCAACACGTTGAGCTGCCAGAGATCGCCAAAGAGATTGGTGCCGCTCGCGAGATGGGCGATCTGAGGGAGAACAGCGAATACAAGTACGGCAAAGAAAAGCAAAACCTTGTATCCAACAACCTTCGCCGACTCGCCGAAGAGCTTGATCGAGCAACGGTAATCACCCCCGACATGGTTGATGACTCAAAGGTCGGCTTTGGAACCAAAGTCACCTTGATGGACAACCTCAAGGGCGAAGAAGTTACCTACACGATCATGGGACCATGGGAATCCAACCCCAATGAGAACATCATCAACATCTCTGCCCCCTTCGGCCGAGAACTCGTTAACCACGAAAAAGGCGAACGCTTTACTTTTTCAATCAACGAGCAAGCATACGATTTCACCGTCCAGAAGATCGAGAAGATTAAGTTCTAATTAAAACCTCATGCAATCAACTAATCGCTCCCGAGAGGGAGCGATTGGTGTTTAAAAAGGTAGCAAAGTAAGAGAAACAAGTATTTTTTACCAACAATCCTGAAGCGAAGCGGCAAAATCCTCCCCATATAGGGTGTAGGAGTTGCCGAAGCGGTATGCGATTGTTTTGACTCCAGATCGAAAGACTCTGGAGGCTCTTACCTCCAAGACTAAAGTAAGGAGGTAGTGCGTATGACGACATATGAAATCGTAAAGATTCTAATAGCGTTACTACGCTTGTATTTGGACTATCGTCCTAATACCCGAGAAGAAAAATAATCGCCCCCTCGTCTAACAAACAGCGGGCGATTAATATCGTTAGCTGGAGTCAGACAGCCGTAACTGGCAACTCCTACTTTGATTATAGACCACCACCATCCATTGTCAACGTTACAGGTTTATGAATGATAGCAAGTTCAATGGAAGAAACCGGTGGAACAGCCCATGATCTCTCTAATTAAGAATTTTTCCTTCGAAACAAATCAAAGAACTCAATCTTATTAAGCTTGTAGGAGTAGAGCCAGATTAGGATTGAGGCTCCTCCTAGGGTGATGAGGAGTAAGAGATTCTTTAGGGTAGATCCATCTTGGTACCACACTGGGGCGAGGAGTTTGTAGATAATCATGGCGATGAGGATTGGGATGTTGGCGAGGATGATCTTTCCTATTTGGTTGTAGAGTTTTGTATCGGTGATCGGTTGATAGTCTTCTTTTAGGGCGATTGTAAGGGGTATGAGGGAGAGGAGGTAGGAGACACCATTGGCAATTGAGAGCGCTTGGATTCCAACGTCTAGGTTGATTAGGATAATCATTAAGACGATGTCAATGAGGTTTTGGATAATCTGGATGATGGTCATCGCCCAGAAGCGCTTGGTGGCAAAGCCGAGGCGAAGCAGTAGTGAGTAATAGGCAGTAGTTGTCATAAAGAGCAGATACGGCCCAAGGACCCTTGCTGTTTGGAGTGAATCAGCGTGGGTGAATTTACCACCTTGGAGAATAACGGTGACGATTTCTATCCTGAAGGCGAAGATGATGATCGTGCTGGGCAATAGGAGCGACGTGAGCTTTACTAGGGACGTCCGGGTGTGATCTTTGAGTTGGTTGTCATCTCCTTGGGCAAACGCCAAGGAGAGCGCAGGAAGGCTCACCGCAGCAATTGCATTAAAGTTGATCCCGTACGGAGTCTGATAAAAAATCAAGGAATTAGCAAAGGCGGTGACACTCCCCTCGCCTAAGGTGGAGGCGAGGTAGTAGCTGACCATCTGGGTGATAATCTGCATCCCCATTCCAATAGACACGAGGCCCCACGCGTTCATCGTCGGGCCAAAGATTGTTCCCTTTGGATTAAATGTTGGAATTAATCGATACCCTTGCGTTCGTAAGGTTATATACGCGTACGCCGCTTGGAGGGCACCACCACCAATAGTTGCATACGCCACACTCATTGGTCCCAGCGTTGAGGATGTCGTGAGTACCACGGTGATAACAACGATCGAGTAGAAAAGCGGACTAAAGAAGGCGTGGAAGAATTGCTTGTGAAGTTGGAGGAGGCCGCTGAAAGTGGCACTGAGGCTAATTGTTGCCAGGTAGGCGATGAAGAATGGTAAAAGATTTGCTGCTAAGCTGATTTGGTCTGTGTTGAAGTCACTTAAGAAGGCGATTAATCTTGGCCCATAAAAGTAGGAGAGAATCGTTACGGGAAGAAAGAGGAGGGTTTGGTACGTGATTAACAGACCAAAGAGTTTTTGGGCTTCTTGTTTCTTGTTTTCTGCTAAGAGTTGACTGAAGGAAGGGATAAGGGCGGAGTTTAATGCTCCTTCGGCGAAGAGCTTGCGAAAGCTATTGGGGATGTTGAAGGTGAAGTTGATCACATCCCCTACCCCCGTTGCTCCAAAGATTGTAGCAAGCACCCGGGAGCGTACAATCCCTAGGAGGCGACTGGCGAGGGTACAGATCATAACGATCTTACTGTGTTTATTTTGTTCGGTAGAATCGCTCAAGGTACGCTCGCTTAAAAGAGGCAAACTCATTGTTTGCGATCGCAAACCGGATCTTTTCCATAAGCCGGTAGAAGTACGTTAAATTATGCTCGGTGGCCAACATTCCCCCAAGCATCTCCTTTGCTTTAATGAGGTGATGGACGTACCCTCGGCTGTACTGAGTACACGCCCTACACGTACACCCTTCTTCGATCGGCCCATCATCAAACTTAAACTGTGCCTTCTTCATCACCAAAATCCCATCATCACTAAAGAGGGCGCCGTTGCGCGCCATGCGGGTAGCAAGGACGCAGTCGAACATATCAATGCCCTGCTCTACTGCTTCAAGGATGTAATCGGGCGAGCCGATCCCCATCACGTAGCGGGGCTTTTCTTTCGTAACGTATTGGGCGGTGTGGGCAAGGAAGTGGATGAACTCTTCTTTCGTCTCCCCGACACTTAAGCCGCCGATGGCAAGACCGGGAAAGTCCAGCTCATTGAAGAACTCAGCCGATTCTTTGCGTAAATCTTCGTAGAAATTTCCTTGAACGATTCCAAAGAGATTGCCCTTCATCGTCTCGTGGTTATTCCGATGAGTCAGCGCCCGCCTCGCCCAGCGGTGGGTAAGCTCCATCGCTTCTTTTGCCGCTTTGTAGGAGATCTCTGGGGGCGTACACACATCAAGACACATCGCGATATCACTGCCGATAATCGCCTGGGTATCGACAACACTTTCTGGGGTAAAGAGGTGGCGTGATCCATCGATGTGACTTTGAAAGGCAACACCTTTTTCTTCAATCTTTCTCAGGCCCGAGAGACTAAAGACTTGGAAACCTCCACTATCGGTTAAAAGATTATGATCCCACGCTGAAAAATTATGAAGGCCACCGTAGTGTTGAAGCACTTCTAGGCCAGGGCGAAGGTAGAGGTGGTAGGTGTTTCCTAAGATGAGGTTATACCCGATTCGAGCAACATCCTCGTGGTGGATCCCTTTAACGGTACCAGCTGTTCCCACTGGCATAAAGACAGGAGTTTGGACAACTCCATGACCGAGTGATAATAAGCCTAAGCGGGCGTTTGAGGTGGTATCCTGATGGGTGGTTTTAAAGATTGTCATGCGTTTCCCTGCTTTGAAATAAGGCGCTGGAGCGCTGCGAGCAATACTATCACAAGAGCGGGAATTACCATAGCCCAGATTGGGCTCATCGCCCCTTGGCGCGCGGCGATCATCGTCACCATTTGAACCACATAATAGACTACCGCGACGATGAGACTGGTAATTAATGCAAAGAGGAGGATGTTTTTCTTTAAGGCGTAGCGAATCGTCACAGCGATAAAGATGAGGACTAAGGGATTCAGCGCATCGAGGATTCGCTTTGCAAAGTCCGCTGCTAAGGGGGTGTAGCGAGCTGGGTCAATTGCCTTCATCCAGCGTAAGTACGTGCTCGCTGTTTGTAAGTCCATGTACTCGATATCCCCACCAGAGCTTTTAAAGTACGAAGGATCGAGGTTAATTCTTGGATTCTCGTAGGTAGGAATTTTTGTTGTCGTTACGTTACTTCCCACCTCTGCTTTGGTGACAGTAGAAAATACCCAATACTCCTTTGCTTGGTCGTAAACTCCACTTTGAGCATCAAGGCGGTCAGTAACCCTACCCTTTTCGTCAAAAAGGAGAATGAGGACTTCTCTTAGTTGGTTATCTTGGGCACGAAAATGCCGGGCAAAGAGAACGTAGTGTCCCTCGGGGTCGTGGACCGTCGTATTACGGTTATCTTGGGTTGTTCGTTGGCCAAAGAGCTCCTCTTCTAAGACGAGACGTTCTTTGGCAAGGGGGATGTGGATGTACTCAGCAACACCAAACTGTACGATTGAGAATAAAATGCCGATAAGCAGCATTGGAGTAATAATCTTTAATGGGCGGATTCCACTGCCGATAAAACAGATATACTCATTGTTTGCGTGCATTTGTGAGAGGAAATACGTTGCACTGAAGAGCAGGGATGGAGCAAGGGCAAAGGTAATCGCCTTAGGGATCCCCAGGAGCGTTAAGTGGGCGATTATAGCGTTAGGAATCTCATTGGAGAGGTAGGTATCGAGGTTGGAGAAGAGATCGACGCTAATGAGCATGAGTGTGGTGAGCAGGAGGGCGACGAGGCCAACGGTGAGAGTCGATCGGAGGATGTAGCGCGTATAGAGTTTCATGTGCGCCTCAAAACAAGGAGCAAGGCAATTCCTAACACCCCAAGGATGATGTTCGGGGCCCAGATTAAGAGCGCTGCTGGAATTGGAAGGGAGAAGATTTGCAGCTGGGCGAAGAAGAGCAAATACCAATACACAACTGCAGTGAGCATCGAAAGACCAAAGCCTATGAGCTTACCGTGACGGATACGCATCATCGTTAAGGAGAACGTTAAAAAAAGCAGGATCGTGCACGCGGCGCTTAAGGCGTACTTTTTATGAAGCTCAGCGCTGTAGTACTGAACGTAAAAGTTTATCGGGCGCGTTTTCTTAAAGAGTTTGAGCTCATCCTTACTTCTTCGTCCCGCTTTCACCTCCTCTTTAAGGAGGGCGAGGTCTTTCTTGTACTGCACCATTTCAGCTGCTAAGGAGATTTCATACCGACTGATCTCCGCTTTCAGCTGTTTGCTGCTTAATTGGCTCGGAAGAACCGTTGCGATCGAGCCAACTTGCTTGGAGAAATCTAGGAAAAGCTCAGCTCGTTCACCGCTTGCTAAGGCCCACTCACCTCCTGAGCGGGTGTGAAGGATTTGTGGTTGATTGAGTTCTAAGAGATAGACGAAGTGAAGCGGATCATAGAGGTCAATCGTTGCCGTTGGGGCACTGAGAATTTGCCCTTCGCCGCGGCTCGCTGAATCAAAGATGACTAACTCAGTGACAGTGTTTCCATCAACATCTTTATTGATGATTGTTTTTCCGCCAATCGTGTTCGACCCCCCTTCAACGAGCTCTAAGGTGGGCAGCTCCTGCATTAACGAGGTGTAGAGCTGACGGTATTGGGCTGACGAATAAGGCAGGACGTAATCGGCAGTATAAAATGTTGCTCCGGTAATGAGTAATGAGATAAGGAGAATCGGAAGGTAAATCCGTCTTGGAGAAATGCCGCTACACCGCAGGGCAAGGATTTCTCGGTGCTCTCCTAAATCCCCGAGCGTCATACTCGAAGCGGTTAAACTTGAGAACGGAAAGGTAAAGAGAAGGAATTGGGGAATGGAGTAGATGATCGCCTTTAAGACAGAGCGGTAGTCGATCTGTTTGATGAGAATCTTTTGGACGATGAGGAGAATTTGGTTAATGAAGAAGATGAAGAAGAAAAAAAGGAACGCCACGAGAAACGAGAGTGCATACTCTCGTGATACGTGGCGATAGACAAGACTATATCTTCGGCTCATCATTCGTTACACCCCCGTCGAACCAAACCCTCCGCTACCCCGCTCTGTTGAGTCTAACAAAGGGGAAAAAGAAAAGGAAGCCTGAACTACCGGGGCGATGATGAGTTGGGCAATTCGCTCCCCGTGTTGAACGATAAACGGCTCTGAACCGTGGTTAATGAGAATTACGGTAATCTCCCCACGGTAGTCACTGTCGATCGTCCCGGGGCTATTGAGCACCGTAACGCCCGCCTTAGCAGCTAAGCCACTACGGGGGCGCACTTGCGCTTCGTAGCCGTGAGGAAGCTCAAGGGCGATGCCGGTTGGAATTAAGACCCGCTCGCCTACCTCGATGACAATTGGTTCATCGATGAACGCTCTGAGGTCCGCCCCAGCGCTTCCTTCGGTTGCGTAGGTAGGCAGACTTGCCCCCGCTTTGAGGGCAAGGACCTTAATCTCGATCATTTCCCATCCTTCGGATCGATCGCATCGATGTAGGAGAGGTTGAGGCGGTTCTGCCGATCGATTTCCATCAGTTTCACTGGAACAACTTGACCGAGCTTCAGAACATCTTCGACGTTCTGCACTCGAGTGCGCGCCAGCTTAGAGATGTGGCAGAGGCCTTCCTTTCCAGGAAGAATCTCAATGAATGCACCAAAGTCCATGATGCGCTTCACCGTTCCTTGGTAGATGCGACCAACTTCAGGCTCTTCGATGATCGAAGTAACAAGCTCCTTCGCCTTTTGAGCGGAGGTGTTGTTGCGTCCGTAGATCGTGATCGTACCATCTTCATCGATGTTCACTTCAGCACCACTTTGGCTGGCGATGCCTTTAATCGTCTTACCCCCGGTTCCGATAATCGCACCAATCTTTTCTTCATCGACTTTCATCGTAAGAATCTTTGGAGCATACTCACTGATCTCTTCTCGAGGAGCAGTAAGGGCTTTATCCATCTCACCGAGGATGTGAAGGCGGGCATCTTTTGCTTGAGCAAGCGCTTCTTTCATGATCTGAGGGGTAATCCCGGCGATCTTAATATCCATTTGGAAGGCGGTAATACCATCTTTGGATCCAGCAACTTTAAAGTCCATGTCCCCAAGGTGGTCTTCTTCCCCAAGGATGTCAGAAAGAACGACGTACTTGGAGTAATCACTTCCTTCGGTAATAAGACCCATTGCAATACCAGCAACTGGCTTGGAGATAGGAACACCAGCATCCATCAAAGAGAGGGTTCCACCACATACCGATGCCATCGAGGAAGATCCGTTGGATTCAGTGATTTCACTGACGACTCGAATCGTGTACGGGAATTGTTCCTTCGAAGGAAGAATCGCCTCTAAGGCGCGCTGAGCGAGGTGACCGTGGCCAATTTCTCTTCGGCCAGTTGAAAGTCGACCGGTTTCTCCAACACTGAAGGGAGGGAAGTTGTAGTGAAGCATGAACGAGGAGTAGGACTTCTCGCCATCGATCGTATCGAACATCTGCTCATCACTCGTTGTTCCAAGTGTCGTAACTGCGAGGCTCTGCGTCTCACCACGGGTAAAGAGCGCTGATCCATGGGTTCGGGGAAGCAATCCAACTTCACTGGTGATTTGACGAATCTGGGTCGTTGAGCGACCGTCGGTTCGTACCCCATTCTCTAAGATGGAGGAGCGAAGGATCGTGTACTCAAGATCTTCAAAGAGCGCTTTAACTTCCCCTACTCGCTTCTCGTCTTCTGCTAAGACGTCGGCAAACTTCTCAAGGGTGTCTTCTAAGACTTTGGCAATCGCAGCGTGACGCTCCATCTTGCCCTTTACAAAGGACGCTTCTTTGACCAACGGCTCAGCAAACGCTTTGATCGGCTCTAAGAAGGCGAGGTCTTTCTCAACTACAGGAATTGGGAGCTTTTCTTTACCAACGAGTTTGGCAAGCTCAAGCTGGGCGTCAACGATTGACTTAATCACTGGAACAGCAGCGTCAATCGCTTCAAGCATCAACTCTTCGCTGACTTCTTTTGCTCCACCTTCAACCATCGTAATACCATCGCGGGTTCCCGCAACAACGATGTCGAGTGTTGAGCGATCGATCTGAGCGAAGGTGGGGTTAACGACTAAGGACCCATCAACTTGGCTTACGCGCACAGCGGCGATTGGGCCGTTGAACGGGATATCACTGATTGTCACTGCACAGGAGGCAGCGTTAATTGCAATAATATCAGGGGTGTTGGACATATCGCTGGAAACAACGGTAGGAACAACTTGGATTTCCCGACCAAACGCCTTATCAAAGAGGGGGCGCATCGGACGGTCAATAAGGCGGCTGACTAAGATTTCTTTATCCTTTGGTCGGCCTTCGCGCTTGAGAAAGCCACCAGGAATCTTTCCAGCTGCGTAGTACTTTTCATTGTATTCGACGCTTAAGGGAACGTAATCGAGCTCTTCCTTGGGCTCGCGACCACAACATACTGTGGCAAGAACTGCACTTCCTTCATAGGAGGCGTAAATAGCGCCGTTGGCTTGTTTAGCGATCTTTCCGGTCTCAAAGACCAAGTCGGCGTCGCCGATCCGAACGGTTACACGTGTACTTTTCATGCATTCATTCCTTCTTTCATTCTTTATTCTTCTTTGACGCAAATAAGCTCCAATGACCTGGTGTCATCGGAGCTCCTTGCTATCGATTCCTCATCACCTACTTTCTCAAGCCGAGTTCGGCAATAAGAGTTCGGTACGCTTCAATGTCGCTGTTTCTGAGGTATTTCAGGAAGCGGCGGCGTTGTCCAACAAGCTTCAGTAAGCCGCGGTTGCCGGCGTGATCCTTAGGATTGCGTTTGAAGTGATCTTGAAGATCATTGATCCGGACAGTTAAGAGCGCGATCTGCGTCTGCACTGACCCAGTGTTTTTTGCATCACCACCAAACTTGATGATGATCTCTTCTTTCTGTTCTTTCGTAATCATGTACGACTCCCCTTAGCAGTGAGGCTAAGACTCATAATACCGGCTTCCAACACATCAACCTCAGTGATCAAGCGAACACCTGCCTCTTCCACTGAGACAAGGAGATTTCGTGCATCTCCGTCAGCAGTAAAGAGAGTGGCTTCATAGAGCCCCTCTTTCGGCAGTAACTGGGTGAAGGATTCACTCCGGTACAGCAGACCGTATTCAATGGAAATGGGGGTGAGGGAGTCCACATCCAAGGTATACGGGCGGCCAAGCATACTTTGAACTCCGTCCAAAGCGCCCTCAAGAAGTTTTTTTCGCACCAACGTACTAGAGGTAATCTCCCCACTCGGTGTTCGAACAAAGGGGGGAATCTCAACCAAAGCACCTGGTGACAATCGATTCAGATGTTCCTGCAGCTGAACAGATCTGACTGATGACGTCAGGACACCGCAGCGGAAATCTTCGCCGACAACCATCGCCTTGAGGTGGCAAAAACCACTAATCAGGGCGAGGAACTCCTCCCCTGTGAGTTTACTGAATTCTGGGCAAAAGTCAATGACCGTCAAATGGTCAAAGCCAAGCTCATTAAGGATTTGGTCGCGCTGGCGATTCGTGATCAATTGATCGTGATACTCCATCGCTTTCGCTACCATTTTCGGATTCCGGTCAAAGGTGATGACCATCGTCTCTAAGCCTTCTTTTTGGGCGATCTCTTTGACCCGTTTAAGAATCGCCGTGTGGCCAAGGTGGAGCCCATCAAAGACACCGATCGAGACCGCCATCGGAATGGTGCTCAGGAGTTTTGTGCGGCTTAAATCCATAAAGTCGTGGACTTGCATTACACCCCTCCTCGGTTTATTTGAGCAATGAGCCGTTGGGTCTCTTTATTTCCAACTGCCCGAAGGATGTGATCACTGCTGTAAAACGCAATATACTCACTTCCTTCCTTGATTGTACTGTATTTATCAGGGTAACGACCATTAGCTACGGAAAAAAGAAGAGAATTTTCAATTTCTGCGACTTCGACGCAATCGAGGCGCCGTAAGTACTCATCACTACGATTGTGAGGGTCTTCAATCTCTTCAGCTTCCTCAAGGCTAAACGGTCCTATTGAGGTGCGAACTAACGCGATAAGGTGCGCTCTACTTTCACACGCAAGTCCGAGGTCGCGAGCGAGGGAGCGGATGTACGTTCCTTTGGAAACCGCGACGTCGGCGATGAGAACTCCATGCTCATAGGAGATCGGAGTGAAGTGATCAATTCGCACTGGCCGCTTCTGTAATTGGACGTCCTTCCCCTTTCGAGCAAGGGCGCTGGCGCGCTTGCCACCGACGTGTAACGCCGAATAAATTGGCGGCTCTTGCATAATATCACCACTGAAGGCGTTCATCGCTTCGTTGATTGTTTCAAACGAAGGAAGCTCACCTGCTCCGATCACCTCCCCTTCGGGATCGAGGGTATCTGTTTCACTGCCAAAGGCGATGTGGGCTCGGTACGTCTTATCCATGTTCGAGAAAATTGGATTGAGCTTGGTGAAGGCGCCTGTTAAGACAATAAGCAGACCTTGGGCAAATTTGTCCAAGGTCCCTGCATGGCCGACCTTCTTGCCGTACACTCTCTTTACGTGGTTCAGGGAGGTAAAGCTTGTTTGGCCCGGCTCTTTATTTAGTAAGAGAATCCTACTCGTCTGTTCCATCGTGCACTAAGGAGTCGATCAAGGTGTTAATCTTATGCCCATCAGCGAGGGAGTGATCCGCCTTGAACGTCAACACCGGGGTGTTGCGAGTTTTCAAGAAGGAACCGAGGCGCTTTTGAATAAACCCACTCGCCCTTCTGAGCGCTTCAACACTTTGGTTAAGCGATACATCGTCTAACACACTGGAGATGTAGATCGTTGCACTGCTGTTGCCTGGGGCAAGTTCCACCCGGCTCACTGAGACCAAGGTGGATAACTCCCCGCTTTTAATCTCCCCCTTCATGATGAGGGTGGAGATTGCTTCAGCAATTTTCGCCTCAAGGCGTTGTTTCACATACTCACTCATACGCGGTCACTGACCTCTAACTTTCGAGCAATCTCTTCGTGCTCGTAGATTTCGAGGATATCGCCGACTCGTAAGTCGTGGAAGTGCTCAAGTCCGATACCACATTCAAAGCCTTCAACGACTTCACGGGCATCATCCTTAAAGCGCTTCAACGATGAAAGGCGGAGGCGCTCGGGACTGATTTGGACGCTATCACGGATAACCTTGACGTAGCTGTTACGCTTGACTTTACCCTTAGTGACCATACACCCAGCAATTAAGCCGATCTTCGGTACCTTGAACGTCTCACGAACTTCCACAGCCCCAATTTCAACTTCCCTGAGCTCCGGAGTCAACATACCTTCCATTGCGCTACGGATATCATCGATTGCGTCGTAGATGATGTTGTACTTGCGAATCTCAATCTTCTCTTGATCAGCAAGGTTCTGCGCCCGCGGTGTGGGTCGAACGTTAAAGCCGATGATTAGGGCATCCGAAGCACTGGCGAGGGTCACATCGCTTTCGATGATCGCACCGGCACTAGCGCGGATGACGTTGAGGCGAATCTCATCATTTGAGAGCTTCTCAAGCGATTGCTGCAGCGCTTCAACGGACCCTTGAACGTCACCTTTAATAATGACGTTGAAGTCTTGAATTTCACCTTCTTGAATCTTCGAGTAGAGGGTATCAAGGGTAACTTTCTTAACGTTTCGGCTTTCACCAACGCGTTCAAGCTCTTGGCGCTTCGCTCCAACTTGACGTGCTTGGCGTTCATCTTCAGTAACTTGGAAGGGATCGCCAGCTCCTGGGATATCAGAAAGTCCAATAATCTCAACTGGAGTTGATGGACCAGCTTCCTCGATCTTCTTCCCAGTATCGTCAAACATCGCTCGAACCCGCCCAGCGTAAATGCCGGCGACGTAGTGATCACCTTGGTGGAGGGTACCTCGTTCAACAAGGACCGAGGCAACGATACCGCGACCTTGGTCAACGCGGGATTCAAGGATCTTTCCTTCAGCACGGCAGTTGGCGTTTGCCTTTAATTCAAGCATCTCCGCTTGAAGGAGAACTGTATCAAGAAGCTCCTCAATACCAATCTTCTTCAGCGCTGAAATTTGAACAAAGAGCGTCTGTCCACCCCACTCCTCTGGCATGAGGCCGAGGTCGGAGAGCTGCTGCATCACCCGTTCGGGTTTTGCTTCAGGAAGGTCAATCTTGTTAATTGCAACAACGATTGGAACGTTAGCAGCCTTAGCGTGGTCGATCGCCTCGCGGGTTTGGGGCATGACTCCATCATTCGCTGCAACAACTAAGATGACGATGTCAGTCAGTTGAGCACCACGGGCACGCATCATACTGAAGGCTGAGTGACCAGGGGTATCGAGGAAGACGACGTCTCCCCGACCGGGAAGGTTCACTTTGTATGCACCGATGTGCTGGGTGATCCCACCGTACTCCCCTTCAGCAACGCGCGTTGAGCGGATCGCATCAAGGAGCTTCGTTTTACCGTGGTCAACGTGACCCATAACCGTCACAATTGGAGCGCGGGCAACGAGTTCTTCCTCTTGGTCTTCGTCACTGGCGATGATCGTTTCATCGTAGAGGGAGACGAGGCGTACTTCACAGTTAAATTCACTACAGATAATCTGGGCGGTCTCAAAATCAATCTGTTGGTTGATCGTGACCATCATTCCCATCTTAAAGAGCATTGCGATGATCTCGGCGGCTTTAAGGTTCATCTTCTTCGCCAGATCAGCAACGGTAATGACTTCCATCATATCAATCGACTTCGGAACGGATGCGAGCTTTGCAGCGGCTTGCTCCTTCCGTCGTTGAATCTGGAATTCTTTCTCTTCTTCAGCGTTGCGACGCTTGTAGTTTTGATCTCGCCGTTTGGTGAAGGTCTTCTTCTGGGCGCGTTGGTTATCCTGCGGTGGTGGACCATTACCCATGCCTTGGGGTCTAAACCCACCAGGGCGTTGACCAGGGCGCGGAGTAAAGCCTCCACCTTGGCCAGGACGGCCTTGATACCCACCTTGACGTTGACCACCACCTTGGTAGGGAGGTCGTTGGCCTCCGCCTTGATACGGTGGGCGTTGACCACCTTGGTATGGCGGACGTTGGCCACCTTGGTACGGTGGGCGTTGGCCTCCCTGATACGGTGGGCGCGATCCATCTTGGGATCGAGCGGGTCTACCGCCTACGGTTCCATAGACACGGCGACCTTGCTGACCTTGAGGCGGGCGAGGAGCCCGCTCAGGGGTATCATTAATCGTAAGACCTTGGTTTGGTACTGGCGGCAAGTTCGTTGGTCGAATCACCTTTGGCCCCGTATGAAGGGGCGATGAACCGAGGCGCTCGGAGACAACAGGTTCTCGACGAACAACCGTTTTAGAGGTAGGAGCACTTTGACTCTTTGGCCCACTCGCCTCTTTTGGTTCAGCTTTAGGCGGGGGTGTTACCGCTGCGGGCTTTGCCTTCACAACGCGTTTCTTTACCACCACAACCCGGCGCTTCTCCGCCGGCTTTGGCTTTTGCTCGCCTTCCTTCGGACTCGAGCTTTTTTGTTCTTGCTCTTGGTCATTCGGGGCGACCACTTGTTTAATCAAGGTAATTTTCGGCTTATTTTTCTCTTCCGTCATTCTTTCCTCTATGAGTTACTCTTCCTCAAACGCCAAACCAGTGCCACAGTGGGGACAGACTTCCATGTCATCGGTAATAACCCCACCACAGGAGGGACAGATGTACTGCATCTCTTCCTCATCATCATCTTCAACGATGTCAACGTGCTCGGTAATGATATCCTTAATTTGAATCAACTCTTCTTCAGAGAGATTCTCAAGGCTCGCAAGCTGCTCTTCGGTGATGTTAATAAACTCTTCAACGGTATAAATATCGTAGAAGTGGAGCTTTGCGATCAGCTCTTCACCAAGGGGCAGTTCAGTAAGGGCGATTTCATCTTCATCGATGCCTAACTCAGCGCTACCCTCTTCACTAAAGACTGGTTCATCAAAGGGAAGCTCTTCAGCATCGTAGTATTCTTGACCCTCTTCATCCATAAAGATCGATTCAGCGCGGTAGCGAGCTTCCTTAGCAATATCCATCTCTTCAAACTGTTCTTGGGTCTTTACATCAATCATCCAGTCAACGAGCTTATTTGCTAAGCGGACGTTGAGCCCTTGCTTACCGATCGCTAAGGAGAGCTGACTCTCATCAACGATTGCGACAGCGTGGTAGATGTTTTTGTCAATGATCACAACATCCCGAACTTGGGCTGGGGAGAGGGCGTTGCGGATGTAGTTGACCGGATTAGGGTCATACCGCAGGATGTCGATCTTCTCTCCTTCAATCTCACTCATGATAGTCTGGATTCGGTTTCCCTTCAACCCGACACACGCGCCGACGGGATCGATCTCATCGTTGCGGGAGGCAACGGCGACTTTGGAGCGGTAGCCTGCTTCACGGACGATCTTCACGATATCGATTTGGTTCTGAGCAATCTCGGGAACTTCAACCTCAAAGAGGCGATAGAGCAACTCTGGGCTGGAGCGGGAGAGAATAACTCGAAGCCCACGCTCAGCTTTCTCAACTTTTTCAACGTAACACTTAATCTTATCACCGCTTTCGTAGCTTTCCCTACTCGATTGGTTGCGTTTTGGCAGTAAGCCTTCAGTGTTTCCAATGTCGACGTAGATATCTCCGTTAGGAAGTTGGCGGCGGAAGTAGCCGATGATGACCATCCCCTCTTTCGCTTTGTATTCACTGTAGAGGGTGTCTTTCTGGATATCTCTAAAGCTTTGGTGGGCGCGCTGCTTTGCTGATTGCACACTGATTCGGTCGAACTCTTTCAAGTCGACAGGAATTAACAGCTCATCCCCGATCGCTGCCCCTTCGTGGAGCTCAAGAGCCTCGGAGTACGGAATCTCAGTTACTTCGTTATACCAGTTATCGTCATCGACAACGAGGCGGCGGCTCGCCATCTCAACAGAGGAAAAATCCTCGCTGAATTGAATGACCGCGTTCTCATCAGTGCCAAATTTGCGCTTGAATGCAGCACGAAGAATATCTTCGATGGTGCTAATGACCAGCTCTTCGCTGATGTTCTTTTCGGCGACCATCGCTCGTATTGCATCACCAATATCAGTTGCCATGTGGTGTATCCTCCCATCGGTAGTCGAGTTTTGCTTTTTGAACCTCAGCAAACTCAACGCCTTTCTGTTCAATCTTTTCACGGGTATCATCAACGAATACATCGTTGAGGGTTAAAGAATGCTCATCAGTGTCACCAATAATGCCACTGAGCCATCCTTTGAGGATTGTTGAGTAGATCCGTACGCGTTTGCCTTTATAGAGGGTAAACTCATATACATCTTTTAAATTTCGTTGCAAGCCGGGAGTTGAAACCTCAACGCTCACCTCGCGGTCGTCGTAGAGGACGTTTAACTTCGGTGCGACAATTTTATGGACCGTTGCACAATCATCGACGGTGGTAATTCGACTCGTCGACATGATGACGACGTTTACCCCAACATGTCCTCGACTTTCAAAGACCGAGATGTCAACTAAGCGCAATCCTACCGCTTGAATTAACGGGTCAAAGGTGAGGAAAAGGGGTGTTTCTTCAATACCACTGTTTAGCATAGATCGTTCATTTCTCCGTAAAAAAGGGATGCGCCTTCCGGCGATCCCCCAATAATCAATAAATCCTGTTTGTATAATAGTGAGATACCTAAGATGTGTCAACTCAACGACTTTGAAGCGAAGTGGCAACATATTCTCCATAGGTAACAGGAGCTACCCTTAACGGAAAGCGATTGTTCGACTCCAGATCGAGAGATTCTGGGGGATTCGGTCCTCCAAGACTATGTTGAGGAGGTAACGCTAATGACACTATTTGAAGTCTTAATGATTGCTTTAGAGTTATTACGGCTAATTTTGGAAATTATTCCAGAGTATCGTAAAAAGAAATAATCGCCCTACAAGTTTGATGGACAGTGGGCGATTATTACGTCAACTGGAGTCAACAACCGTTACCGGTAGCTCCTTTCATAAGTATAGCGAGCCTATTTGAGTTGTCAATCTGTGCACTATGAAGTGGCGATCGTTACTACGATTGGGGTAATGCCGTAGGTGGTAGTAAGTAATTCGATGCAGCGATTGGTTGTCTTACCAGTGGTGTAGATATCATCAAGAAGAATGATCGGTCCACTTGGAATTTGGAAGTTCATCTTGATAATCATCTCCTTCTTTGTTTGCCTTAGGATTGGAATCGTTTTGATTGCGAGCTTACGGCAAAGAATCTTGCTTAACAGCGCCATGTGATCAAAGCCTCGCTGGCGGTAGCCTTGGTAGGAGGCGGGAACTGGTATAATTGCTGAGGCGTTAATCGGCTCTATGAGGGAATAGAGTAAGCGAGCTAAGAAAAACGCCAGGGCGTAATCCTTGTTACTCTTATAACGGGTTAATAAGCGAGTAAGAACTCCTTCGTACACTCCCCAACTGTAGCGCTCGTCTTTGTTGGTAAATCCGAGATACTCATAGGAGCAGTGAAAAAGGAGCTCTTTGCACGATGGGCAGAGAATTGTTGATGAAAGGTGATTACACTCATAACAGTACATACCCCTTATGGGGAGGATATGCTCACTTTGCTTGCAGGCGCTCTTGTAAGTCCTTGAGGAAGATGAGGGCATCAACTGGTGTTGCGTGCTCGAGGGCAAACTCTTCGATTTGTTGAAGAATGTGCGCCTCTATACTGCTCATCGATGAATGGTTTTCACTGTGATCACTACTAAAGAGGTTCATCTGCGTCGATGCAAGGTCGTATTCAGCGAAGTGTTGGCGTTGGAAGCGCTGGGCGTCTTTTAAGACGCGGCTGTGTATTCCTGCCATTTTCGCAACATTTAAGCCGTAGGAGGAGTTCGCTACCCCATCAATTACGCGCCTGAGAAAGCGTATCTGCTTACCCTGTTCTAAGACCTCAAGGGTTAAGAGCTGAATATCTTGAACCTCGGTGCGAGCAAGTTCGTGATAGTGAGTAGCAAAGAGGGTTTTCGAGCGCATCAGTATCAGCTGCTTCATTACTGCGTAGGCAATCGCCATCCCATCTTGGGTTGATGTTCCCCGCCCTAGCTCATCGATAATCACCAACGAAGCGGAAGTCGCAGTTCGAAGGATGTGCGCTGCTTCTAACATCTCCACTAAGAACGTCGATTCCCCCCGGGCGACGTTATCACTCGCCCCCACCCGGCAATAGAGCCGATCGACGAGACTCAGCGTTGCCTTCGTTGCTGGAACGTATGATCCGATTTGAGCGAGGAGGACGATGAGGGCATTTTGACGAAGGTAGGTGGACTTTCCCGCCATATTGGGCCCGGTGATGAGGCAGAACCGACTTCCTTGTTCGTGGATGCTCAAGGGATTGGCGACAAACTCCCCTGCTGGAAGGTTTGCTTCTACTACTGGATGGCGCCCCCCTTCAATGATAAAACAATCTTCCTCGACAAATTCTGGCTTCACGTACTTTGATACGTGCGCCCGGTGAGCGAGGCTCTGGTAGCAGTCAAGGTCACTGAGGAAATTTGAGATCGCTAAGAGGATCTTTTGACAAGCAAGGGTCTCTTCAACGAGCACTTCATAGAGGGCGCGCTCGTACTGCTCAGCATCGAAGGCGGCGCTTTGAATTTTCCGCTCTAACTCGATCAGCTCATCGCTGGTAAAGCGTTCGGCGTTGACGAGGGTTTGTTTGCGATAAAACGTTTGAGGCATCTTATCGACGTGGAGTTTACTCACTTCAAGAAAGTGACCAAGGATTCGGTTGCTTCCAAGTTTAATCGTAGGAATCGCGGTGTGGCGTTTGACTTCTTCAAGGTACGTGCTTAATAGCTCTTTGCCTCCCCCTTTTATCTTGCGCAACGAATCGAGGTGAGCGTCGTAGGAGTCGTTAATCACCTTCCCCTCTTCGAAGCTCCCTTGGTGAGTGGGATTTAATGCGCGTTCGATGTGGCTCATCAATTCAAGAGCTCTTTCAAGTTCCTCTTGGCTTACTGATAAGAGGCTTTGGTACGTTTCTTGAAAAAGCAGGAAGAACGCCCTTAATGCTTGGCCGATTCCGACTATGTCTTTACTGAGGTGGCGGTTCATGATTACCCTAGATGTGAGGCGCTCTAAGTCTAAGACGTTTGCGAGCTCACTGCGGATACGTGTTAACTCCCCGCGGTCTTCATAGAGGAAATCGACCCACCCTTGGCGATGGGCAATTGCTTCTTTGCGCGCTAATGGGGAGGCGAGCCAATGTTTCAGCTTCCTTGTTCCCATTGAGGTAATCGTCGCATCGATCGTTCGAAAGAGGGTAAAGCGGCTTGAGCCATCACTGAGGTTAGTAAAGAGCTCTAAGGATTTTCGTGATTGCTCATCAATGTGAAGAAACTCATTGGAGTGAACGACGCGAATTGAATCGATTTGGTCTAAGGAAGAGCGGGCGGTTTGCCTCAGATACCCTAACAACGCCCCAGCACTACCGAGGGTTGGGGCGTAATCTTCAATCCCAAAGCTTGTGAGGTTGTGGACCTCAAAGTGTTCTAGGAGTGCCTCATACGCTTTCTTTGCATTAAATTGATAGGTTGGCAGTTTGGTGATCATCGCAGTGCTTTGATCAACCGCCTCTTTAAACTCTTTTAAGAGGAAGTACTCATCCTCACTGACTAGGAGCTCACGGGGACGGATTTCTTCAAAGAGAGCAAGTAAATGAGTGTACTGCGAATCGTGCTCGATCGTTCTTAAGTAAAACGTACCCGAGCCTACATCAGCGTAGCTTGCGGTGATTATTCCTTTTTGAATGGTAATCGCCATGAGAAAGTTCGACTCTCCACTTTGAAGGAAGTCCTCCTCGATCACCGTTGCTGGGGTGACGACTTGGACGACCTCCCGCTGAGCGAGCTTTTCGCCAGTGAGGGTTTGCTCACAAATCGCTACTTTCTTTCCTGCATCTAAGAGGCGCTTGATGTAATTTTTCGCGGCGTGGTAGGGAACCCCCGCCATCGGCGTTCCCCCTCGGGCGGTAAGGGTGATGTTTAAAAGCCGTGAAACCTCGATCGCATCGTCTTCAAACATCTCGTAGAAGTCTCCGAGGCGAAAGAAAAGAACCGAGTCCGGATGCTCCGCCTTAATTGAGCGGTATTGAGCCATCATCGGGGTGTCGGTTCTTTGCTCTTTCTTCATATCAATATAACGTCGTCGTAATCGCGAGCACGAGCTTCAGCCCACTGGTGTCCTTTTTCCCCCTAAAGAGGAAGTGGTTCGTATCAAAGGCAAAGGTGTTATCAATATAGGAGGCGTTTTTCACTAAGTAGAGTCCAAGGGGGAAGCCTGGGACTTTCAGCTTAATGCCACCACCAGCGGAGAAGTACCAAGCGAGTTGGTTTGGCATCGTTTCCTTAAGATTTTGACTCACCCCACTTGCCGAGGCGTACACCTCTGCAGAGAGGATGTTGTGAACAAGAGGCCAGGAAACGGAGAGTTGGGTATCCCAAAGGAACGCCTGGTCAAAGACCACTGGGAAACCACGGGCGGTGTTCATCCCATCGAGGTAGAGCATCTCATAGCGAGTTGCCCCCATCTTTGCATCGTGCCATCCCCACCCCTCTTCACCATTAGGGGTGCTGGGGTTGTGGAACTGTGGAAGCATCGCCCCAACAGTCGTTGTAAGCCCTAAGACGACGTTAGCGGGCTTCTCTTCAAGATCGAAGCTAAAGAGGGTGAGATACCCACTGAGGCTCGTTGAGGTTCGCATGTAGTTCGAGAGACCGAAAAGAATACCACCGGCGTAGGTGAACGTCTCAGAGATGTAATACCCTTTACTCGTATTCTCCCGTAGGTCCCGCCCATCCCAGGCGAAGGAGAAGCTAAGGCGGTTGGAGAACTGCCACTTATCGCCGTACTGCTTAATAAGCCACTCATAGGGATCGTAGATGTCTTTATTGTAATCGGCTTTGTTTAACCCGATGGAGAGGCCAACGCCAAGAGAAAGCGCCCCTGGTTTAAACATCCACGTATAACCAGTGTTATACCCAAGGGAGAAGCGGTATTGGATGTACTCCATCATCTTCCCACTTGAAGGGTACGCTTGGTTCGCTGCTTGGTAGCTCTCGTAGCTGTTATATCCTAAGGGGAAGGTGTTTGCAGCACTAGTAGTTGTGAAGTAATCACTTCCAATTCCGCGGCGCAGCGTATTTTCTTTCACACTCCGTTCAAAAGAGAAGGTAAAGCCATTCGCCCAGCGGTAGGATTTAAACCAATCGTCTTGGAAGGCGACCATCACCGTTTGGGTGTCGGGGCTGATGTTCGTTGAAACAGAGAGGTCTCGGCCAGTACCACCAAGGTTTTTATTGGACCACTGAAGGAAGCCACTGACGGGGAAGCCATCAACGTTTCCACCAAAGGTAGCACCAAACTGAAGATCCATCTGATTCCCCTCGGTGACGGTGAAGACGGGAATAACTGATCCTTCTTCACTGCCGTTAAGGATATCAAACTGCACATCGGTTACGATGAGGGTGTTGTAGATGTTTTGAGCGGAGCGAATTAAGAGATCCTTGGAGAAGGTATCCCCTTTCTTAAAGGCAAGCTCTCGTTCAAACACGTACGGCTTGGAGCGGGTGATTCCCTCAATGCGGACATCTTCAATGATCGCCTGGCGGTTTTCCTTCACCGTGAGGTGGTAGGCGATCGTGTGATTTGCTTCATTACGGATCTCTTCACTGTCAATGACGTTGAAGATATACCCGTTATTCCAGTACAAGTCAGTAAGGGTAGCAATTTGGGCTTGGATCCGAGAAATGTCTAAGACCGCCCCTTCCTTCATGGAGATTAAGCTTTGGAATTGCTCATCACTGAAGACTTCATTGCCACTGACTTCAATCCCACCGAAGTACCATTGATCGCCTTCACTCACCGGATAAACGAGGCGAAAGCGGGTAAACTTATCATCTTCACTGGAGATGTCTTCAGTTCTTGCTTGGCCAACGCGTACATCGATGTACCCTCGATCTTGGTAGTAGCGAGTAATCGCCGCTTTGTCTTCATCCTCTAAATTGGGGTTGTAATAGCCAGGGTTAAAGAGTGAGACGCTCTTACTGGAGAGTTGCTTTGTCAGCGTTGAAGCAGAAAGGGCGTTCACCCCTTCAAAGGCGATCTCGCCAATCTTCGATTGACTCCCCTCTTCGATGTCAAAGGTAATCACCCCGCTGTTCGTTGCTTCATCGTAATCGAATGAGTCCTCAATGACTGCGTTGGTGTACCCCTTTTCGGCGTAGAGTTGCTCAATAAGAGCCACCGAGAGGTGGAGGGAGTAATCGTCTTGAAATGAGCCGTCGTGGATGAGCGAGGCGGCGAGGATATCTTTGGTTTTAATACCACTATTTCCAACCACTTCAACCCGACGGATGTACGGCAGCTCCTCAAAGGTGAGGTGAATACTCAACTCATTGCCCCCTTCACCGGCGCGCTCAGCGTCTGCGAGGAAGTAGTAAAAGTATTCTAAGTTATAGAGTTTAGCTTGGAGTTCATTAAAGAGCTGGTCACTAAATGGCTTACGGAGGTACTCATATTGTAAGTCAAGAATTTCACTTTCTTTGACGTTTCGCAAGCCGCTATTAACAAAAGAGGCGATGGGTCGGCCAACGTACCACGGCTCCTCATCAGCGGCGACGATCGTAGAATTGGCGATGAGAATGACAAGTATTGCAGTCAGAATTATTCGCGAAAAGCTCTTCATATTTTTTCCTCTCACCTACCTTAACGAAAAACGATGCGTTTGGTTACACTCAGGCCCATCGTATCCAAAATATCTATAAACGACAACTCGTTTGGCTGGGTAAAGAGGGAGAAGGTCAAGAGTGGATTGGACCATTCCAGCGAGAGTTCGACGTTTAATGCCAAGTCGGGGGCTAAGAACGAATTACGGATTTTCAGCTGATCGGTCGCTGTTAAGTGGATCAACGCTTGAAGGAATAACTCCCGTCCAACGTACTTACCCATGAAGATAACGGTGTTGTGTAAATAGCGAGCCAACGGGGAGAACGTCGTACCAATCGTTGAGCCTGGCAGAGCATCAAGGAGGATGTTCTGGAGGATGTTTGAGCGGAGGCTGAACATATCAAGACCAAGGGAGAGGCGGATCGATTCAGTGAGGGCACTTGTTTGGAAGACATCGATGTAGCCTAAGCGCTCAGCAACGTTTGTTGCAGCAGCGGCGAGGGAGGCTGCAGAGTACCAGTTAAACTCCCCGTACGCCCCTGAGGGGAGGATGCTTTGGCCGAGGATCTCGAGAATCTCATTGGTATCCTTCGCCGGCAGTGATTCAAACTGAGGATTAAGGGCGGTAAAGCTCGCCTCACGGAGGATGAGGAAGATATCAACGCGCTTACCACTTTGATCGTAATCGGTGAGCTTCGCTCGAAGATTAATCGTTGGTTGAACACTCGACGCCCCACCAAACGATTCAGTGTGGAGTGATAGTGATCCTTCGGTGATAAAGAAGTCCTTTTGGAAGTAGTAAATCTCCCCACTACGGAGGGCGAGGTTTCCATCCATCGTAATCTCATCGGTAAGGTGGTTGTAGGTAAAGTTAAGCGTCTCCCCTTCACTAATCGTCGCCTTGATGACGGGGTTAGCGATATTGGGATACAGGAAGCTCACCCCCTTTGCCGTGGTTAGGGTAAAATCCGTCGAAGAGCCATTCTCATAGGTGTACCAATATGGGAGGCCCCTGACTCCTAAGGAGAGTGTTGCATCACTGACGGTTAGATCACCACTGAGCCACGTCTGAAGCCCTTTGCCCCAGAGGTTGAAGACCCCTTCCGCCCAGAGCTTCGCATCGGCGTCAAAGCCGAGCATCGGGATCCATAAAAAGATGCGCCCATCGGTGGTTTGCACGTTTATTTCATAATAATCGAGGCCAAAGCCATCGAGCTGGGCGGAGAGTAGTGCACTACCTTTGGTGATCTGCCCAGTCTTCTGGTTTGTTGAAAAGAAGGGAATAGTTGGGCTAATCGCCCTACTTCCATCGATTGAAACGGTGAGGTTCTTTATCGAGATAATATCATCGGGGACCCAGAACGTATCCATCTGAGCCGAATCAACGGTGAGCTGACCGTAGATCTTGGGATCGGCAAAAGAATCGGTGACAAAGAGCGTCCCTTTGGCAACTCCTTCATGGAAGGCAAAGACGGGCTTTAAGAACGTTCGATTTAATTCAGGGAGGGGAAAGTACAAATCTTCAATTTTAATGCCAAAACTTGATCGATTAAAATCAGCGGTAATCGTCCCGCCTAAACCAAAGGATGGATCAATCCGGGCAGAAAGAACCTTACTTTCATACCCGTATGAACCAGTAAGGAAGGAGCCGGTGACGCTTAGGGTCTTTCCATCACTCTCAATGTGGTGGACTCCCCCACTAAAGCCCCCTTCGCCAAGTAGCAGTGGTTCGTCAAAGCTCACTGTCCCACTACCGACTCTTTTACTCAGAGTTTGGATTGCCTTTGGTACGGCGAAAAGATTTGTTACCCCGGGAAGATTAAGGCTTGCTTCTACATCAATATGGGAGAGCTGGTCGATGTAGGAGAGGTGGCGGATGTGCTCAACGTACCCCAACAAGGTCGCTTCTTCATGCTCGATAGTAAGGAGATTACCAGTAAAGGTGAATTCGCCACTGCGGAAAAAGGAGTCGTAGAGGCGAAGGTTGTGACCTGAGGAGCCCACCTTGGTGGAGAGGGTGAAGCGGTCGCTTTGAAGGTTCACTGTTCCACTGAGGGTTATTGTGTCGGTAAGGTCACTAAAGCCGAGAAGGTTCACATCAGCGTACGTTCCTTCCAAGGCGGGGATAAACGCGCCAAGAGAGAGCCCGGTGGTGATAAAGAGTGATGAGATGCGGTCTTGCTCACCAAGGAGGGTGAATTGGATGATTGGATCATTGGCGCGGAAGATGGACAGGTCAAAGGAGTACGGCTGCATAAAGCGATTTTGCACCAATGATAAGAGCGGAGAGCCTTGATAGTGGGCATTTCCACTGTAGGTGTGAATCCAATCAGTAAAGCGGGCGTTTTGAATGATTAGCTCATCACTGGAGAGGAAGAGTTGGGCATCTACACTATACACAGCTGCTCCGACTCGGAGGTTGTGAAGGGAAAGCTGCTCACTCTCTAAGGTAAACGCTTGAAGGGTGTGGAAGGTAAAGAGCGCTGAGCCGCTGATCGCCGTATGGTTAACAGGAAGGCGGAAGTAATCGGCATCAAAGGAAATAACGGGATTTGGAATTAATGAGCCGAGGATCGAGAGGTGCTCCTCTTGCTCGATATTAAATTCAAGGGTTGATAAGTTGAAGTGCACATCAAAGGGGTATGTGATATCGAATACGTCGACATCTCCCGTTCCGTACAGAAGGCGGTAATCGACTAACCCAACGTCGGCGTTTACTCCCACCTGAGGCGCTAGGGGGGTGGTAAATGCTACAGTAAAGAGTTGGTCCTCTCCACCGCTAATAGAAAGCTGACCGAGGAGACGGTTATCATTTATTTGATTGAGGGTGATGACACCATCGGTTCGCGAGCGTTGAAGGTGGGTCTTTCCTTGGTAGGAAAGGCGCACCCCTTCAACGGAGAGGGCAGCTGAAGAAACATCGATTAAGTCATCCCGTACTTCCGTACTTAAGAGGAAC
>JBBADN010000003.1:0-31514 GCA_041656455.1 Sphaerochaeta sp.
CTTACCTCAGAATATCGTGTTTAATTTCAAGTTCTTTCACACTGCCAAAGAGCTTGTTGATGATTGCCAAACTGAAGTCTGTTGCAAACGCCGGTCCCTGGGCGGTAATGAGATTCCCATCAACAACGACCCCTTCTTCTTCAAAGACTAAGCCTTCAACGAGTTTCTCCGTTGTGGGATAGCCGGTAACCCTCTTACCATCCAACAAGCCCGTTTTTCCAAGGACAACTGCCGGGGCTGCACAAATCGCAGCAACGACGCCCTCTTGGGCGATGGAAACAACCGTACGAAGGGTTGCACTGGAGGCAGCGAGATTTTCGGCCCCCTCGCCTCCACCGGGAAGAACGACACAATCAAAGAGTTTTTCACCGAGGTGTTCTAACGTTGTGTCACCCTTAACGGTAATGCCATGAGCTCCTGTTACTGTCGCTTCTTTCAACGTTGCTACGGTAACCTCGGCTCCAGCTCTTCGAAGCAAATCAATTGGGGTAATCGCCTCAATCTCTTCAAAGCCTTGGGCTAAAAGTACTAATACTGTCTTCATCGCGTCCTCCTACAGAACTGCTGAGCGGTCGGCTAAAATCTCCTTTGCTCGGCGTAAGATGCGCACAGTTTCCTCCCACCCGATGCACGGGTCAGTAACGGAAACACCATATGCAAGATCAGAAAGATTATCGGTGATGGTTTGTCGCCCTTCAAAGAGGTTGGACTCCAGCATGAAACCGCGGATTGACTCTTCCCCCCACCGCACTTGGTCGACGATCGAACGTAAGACTCGCTTTTGTCGGTTGTGGTCTTTGCCACTGTTAGCGTGGGAGCAGTCGACGACGATTGAGGGGTTTAATCCCTCTTTAATCATCAAATCGCGGGCGTGCTCCACATCATCCTCGTAGTAATTCGGCCCGCCATCACCACCTCGAAGGATGAGGTGACCGAGATCATTGCCGGTAGTACGGAAGATCTTTGACGCCCCATCCTTATCCATTCCGATAAAGGAGGCGTTTCCCCGGGCGCTTTTTACTGCATTGACCGCATTGATGAGCTCACCACTGGTGGAGTTCTTAAAGCCAACAGGAACACTTAAGCCACTGGCGAGGTTGCGGTGCACTTGGCTTTCCGTCGTTCGCGCGCCAATGGAGGACCAGCTGATTAAATCATCGATGTATTGCACGGTAATTGGGTCGAGGACTTCACACCCAACGGGCAAGCCGAGGTTGGTAATATCAACTAGGAGGGAGCGAGCTAGAGTAATTCCTCCGGCGATATCGTACGAACCATCCATCGCAGGATCGAGGATCAACCCCTTCCATCCCCCGACAGTCCGGGGTTTTTCAAAGTACGTCCGCATCACGATGAAGAGGTAATCCTCCACTTCGTGGGCAAACTCAGCGAGCTTTTGAGCGTACTCAATGGCCGCTTTTGGGTCATGGATGGAACACGGGCCAACAATCGCCAAAAGACGGGGATCTTCGCCGGTGATAATCTTACCAATCGTGGTGCGGAATGAGGCGATGCGCTGGGTGCTTTCTTCATCGAGAGGAAGACGGGCGATCACCTCATTGGGGCTCACCATCGCCTCAATCTGTTGAATTCGTAGATCTACGTTACCCATACACTTGGTATAGCACATTCGGTGTGCTTTTCTCAAGCATCCTCACTCTTATCCTTTTTCCGGTGGTATAAAAATCGCTTGATTTTTTGGGTGGGTGTGCGCTCAAAGGCATCCTCTTGAAGGTGTGCTCCACTGAGGCGACTGAAGACGCTTAGTTCTTTGTTTACCTCTTCGCGGAGCTTATTGATGTAGCGCGTCGCTTCATTCTTCGCTTCATTGACACTAAGGGCCATCTTCTCAGCGTACGCTTCGATATCGAGCTTGATCAACGCCACTAACGCCCCCCCTTCGGGGATAACGAGCGATTCAGTAACAAAATCGTGGTTATTGATCACCGCTTCAATGAGCTCGGGGTAGATATTCTCCCCACCACTGCCAAGAATCATCGTCTTTGTTCGACCCATGATCGAAAGGCGGCCTTTTTTGTCGATGTGCCCTAAATCGCCAGTCTTAAAGAAGCCGTCACTGGTGAAGCTCTCTTCGTTTAAGGCGGGGTTATTCCAATACCCCTGCATCACCGATGGACCTGAAACAGCAATTTCACCGACGCCAGTGTTGGGGTCTTTCTCTTCAAGGCGAACCTCTAGGTGCTTAACAATCTTTCCAATCGTTCCCACTTTATGATTCTTTGGTGTTCCGCCAGCGATCAGTGGGGAGGTCTCGGTTAAGCCGTAGCCAATGGCGTAGGGAAAGTTCGCTTCAGCGAGGAACGTCTCAACTTCTCGGTCAAGAGGCGCTCCGCCGATACCAAAGAAACGCAGCCGTCCGCCCATCGTTACTTTGAGCTTGCGGCCAATGATTCGGTAGATGAACCGGCGCGTTAAGCCAAAGCGTAGATATCGGTGAAGCTTCGTTGATTCCTTTAACGTTGGCAGCACACTTGAGCGGTAAATCTTCTCAATTAAGAGAGGGACGGTCATGATGATGTGGGGGCGCACCTCTTTTAAGGCGGGCAGTAAGCTCGAGGGGGCTGGGGGTCGGCCGAGGTAGACGATCTCACACCCACACAAAAGCTCTAAGATTTGACCGGTGGTAAACTCGTAGACGTGACTGACTGGGAGAATTGAAAGGGTCTTATTCCCTGGCTTGAGCTTGATGTACACGTCAGTTGAGATATCAGCGTTCCACACTAAGTTTTTATGGGTGAGCATCACCGCTTTACTCATCCCCGTTGTTCCACTTGTGTAAATCAGCGACGCTAAGTCATCCTCTTCTGGACGGTTGCTTGCTAGCGCTTTCTTCGCTTTCGCATCAATCTTGCGCCGGGTGATATCCCGCCCCGGGGCGCTTATGAATTGATCCTTTGTGGTCAATTCACTGCTGATCGGCATCGGGATGTGGAATAGATCCTCTAAGCGAATGAGGAACGCGGGCTTCTCTTGAATGAAAGGGAGAATTTTTTCGATGTGCTTGGCGTTCACGATGACCGCTTTTACCGCCCCATCAGCTAAGATTTGTAAAATCTCTTTTGCCGAGAACTCGGAAAGAACGGGAACGGCAGTCAGGCCAACACTCGTAAGACCAAAATACGCTAACATCCAATGGGGGGATGATTCGCCGATAAGGGCAATTCGATCGCCTTTCTCAAAGCCTTGGTCGAGGAAGAAGAGGCTGATCGCATCGCTTTTCCGTTGGAGGTCAGTGTAGGTGAGCTCACTCCCCTCTTCGGCGTAGGTGCGCATGGCGATTCGCTTGGTGTAGCGACTAGCATTACAGGCAACAACTCGGTCCATCGTGTAGCGATCGACGAGTTTCATCTTCAAACCATCACTGCGCTTGATGCGCTTAATAGCTCGTTTATTGAGGACTGCTTCTTTTTTCTTCTTCACAGCGTTGCTCCAATCATTCCGTACCAGCAGTTTTTCTCACACACAACAAAGGGTGCTGATACGATTTCGCGCGCCTGGTTCTCCAAGAGCTCGTAATCGTTGTTTGTATCGGATATGTGTACAAAATATACTTCTTTCCCGTCAAAACCGCTATGGGAGAGGAACTCAAGGGCTTGGTCATTAGACAGATGCCCCTCACGTGATCGAATTCGCTCTTTTAACGGATACGGATAGGGACCAACCTCTAAGAGGTGGTCATCATAATTTGCTTCTAAAAATAAGACACTCGCGTCCTTAGCAAGAGATGCTTGCTCGGCGGTCGTTTGACCGAGGTCGGTCATCAACAAAAGGCGCTCACTTGGATGGTCGATAAAGTACCCTACTGAGCCCGGGCTATCGTGGCTTGTGGCAAAACAGAAGATGCTCATCTCTCCGACTTGAATAACCTCACCGTGGTCGATCGGGGTAATTTGATCAGTGGGAATTCCCAATGAATGAACTGCTCGTTTATTTTGAGCGAGTGCGTGGGCAGAAAGGTGAATCGGAACAGCACGCCTTCGACTAAACACTCCAACTCCCCGAGTATGATCGGGGTGGAAGTGAGTTACAAAAAGGGCGTCGATGTGATCAACACTGCGGTTAACCCGACCAAGGCGCCGATTCAGTTCAACGACTGAGTACCCTTGGTCGATGAGGATTGAATGTTCGCCATCACTGATGTAATAGGCGTTTCCACTTGAGCCACTGCCAAGGACCGCCCACTCAATCATCAGATCCTCCCCAGGCGCGCAAAATCGCCGGATCAAAGCCCAGATGGACGTTGCCATGAGAACGAATAATTGGAGTTTTTAAGAGCAACGGTTTTTCCTTCAACTCTTCAACTGCATCATACACGCGCCAGGCGTACCCTTCTTTTATATAGAGTTTTGAGGCTGAATCGATCAACTGCTCAGCACGGTAGTGTTGAAAGAGCGAAGCAAACTCGCCAGGCGATAATTGACGTTCATTCAAGTCGACAACGTGGTGGGCGATTCGCGCTTCTTTACAAAAGCGAATCGCTTTCTTTGTTTCATTACACTGCTTTGTTCCAATAATTTGGATCATAGAAAATCCTGCCTCGATGTGAGTGTATCGGAGGCAGGATTTAATTGCAATTCAATGAACAAGACAGCGGGGAATCTCCACTTAACCCACAAAGAGTTCAGCGATCTCCTCTTCGTACATTTTATCGATCTCAAAGCGCTTAAGCTCTTGCTTCGCCGACAGTTCCTTTCCAACTTCGAAGCTCTTTGAAAGGACTTTGAAGCGAACGATGTGTTCAAAGGGCTTAAAGCCACTCTTTGCCGAGATGATTTCACTAATTGCTTTGTGAATCAACTCTTTGACTTCGCTTACATGCGCCATCGTCTCTTCTAAGTACGGAATGTTCTTCTCTTTCAGATACTCAGCAACCCGACTCTTGTTTAAGACAATGAGGGCCCCGAGGTACTTGCGGTCTTGGCCAAGAACAACCGCTTGTTCGATGAACTCACTTTCAGCAAGCTTCGCTTCAATGGGAACGGGTTCGAGGTTTTCTCCACCGGAGAGGACGATCGTGTCTTTTGCTCGGCCAACGATGGCGATTTCACCGCGGTGCGTTGACATCGCCAAATCACCGGTGTTGAGCCATCCATCCTCGGAGAGAACGCTCTTGGTGAGCTCAGGACGCTTGTAGTACCCACTCATCACCTGCGGGCCGCGAACAAAGAGAACACCTTTTTCACCAGGTCCGACACCGCGTCCCTCTTCATCTAAGATTCGAATCTCAGTTCCCTCTAAGTTTGTCATCGTTCGCTTAATTCCACCTTGAAGGGGGCGAATCGAAATAACTGGGGCGCTTTCAGTGAGGCCGTAGCCGTCGAGGAGCTTAATACCGATTGAATCGAAGAAGAGATCGACGCCTTCGCTTAATGAACCACCACCACTGACACCGGCGATGAAGTTCGTTCCAAGCTTCTCGCGAACCTTGGAGAAGACGAGAACATCCCCGAGGCGATACAGCGGGTAGAGCAGCGCTGCAGGGATGAAGGAGCGGAGGATATCAGCGAGGCGGTTACGCTTGTTAAAGGTAGCGACTTTGCCAAAGAGGAGGTCGCGGTTCTTCGCATAGCTTGAAGCAACCTTGGTAAAGAAGAAGAAGAGCGCAGCTTTGACTCCCCCAGTCTTCTTCATGGAGCCAAAGACTCCCGCTCGGACCGCCTCCCAAATTCGGGGAACAGATCCCATCCAATGGGGATTCACAACACCCAAGTCATTTAAGAGGATTGATCCTAATGGCTTGGAGTACGCAATCGTTGAAGCTTGGGAGATGATGACGTATTGAAGGATTCGCTCAAAAGAGTGCCACACAGGAAGAACGCTGAGCCACCTTTGTCCAGGGGCTAGGCCCTTAATCATCTTTGGTACTGCGTCGAGTTGATAGGCGAAGTTTCGGTGACTGAGCACAACGCCTTTTGGCTCACCCGTTGTTCCACTGGTAAAAATGATCGTTGCGGTCTCTTCCGCGTCGCCTTCAGCGATTGTGGTTTTAATCGCTTCACGCGCTGCACTTTCGCGTAACAAGGTTTGCCCTTCAGCGATTAAGTCGCTGTAGCGCAGCACTTCAACACCTTCTTTTATTGCTACTTCACTAATTTGCTCGACACTCGCCTTTTGGTCTAAGACCGCTAAGGTCGTAAGCTCGGGAAGTTGATCAAGGAGTGCTCCAACTTTTTTTAATTGGGCGATGTTCTCAACGAAGCAGAAGCGGGCTTCAGTGATGCCAAGGATGAAGGCGACTTCATGACTCATCGCATCTTGGCCTCGGGGAACATCTGCGGCTCCAAGGGAAAGAATCGCCAAGTCACTGGCGAGCCACTCTTTGCGGTTATCGCTGATTAATCCAATCCGGTCGCCGCGTCCAACGCCGCGGTTTTTTAATGCAGCACTGAGGGCGTATACTTCACGATGAAGCTCTTGGTAGGTGATTGGTTGAAATAATCCTTTTTCGTCTTTACTGAGTTGGACGACGATCGAAGGATGATTGTTTACTACAGTTTCAAATAATTGGGGGATAGTCTGATACATATGACCCTCCAAGGGTGTATTATGCATTCTATTAAATACATATTTACATTATCTGTCAATCTGTAAACACCTCTTTCTCATTGACTCACTCCCGCCAAACGCTTCATAATGGCGCAAAGTTGCGAGGTAAGGAAATGAAAGAACGTATTGTTGATCTATTGAAACGAACCCCCTCTGATGAAGTAATCACCGTCGAAGGGTGGGTCCGGACGAAGCGCGACTCCAAAAACGTCTGTTTTTTGGAGGTAAATGATGGCTCTTCCTTAAAGGGCCTGCAGATCGTCTTTGACAAGAATACCTTCACGAATCTTTCAAGTCTTAATATGGTTACAACCGGCAGCGCTGTTATCTGTGAAGGGGCCCTCGTTGAAAGTGGCGGTTCAAGCCAAACAGTTGAACTTGCAGCGAGTGGCCTTACCGTAGTGGGAGAATGTCCCGTTGACACCTACCCCCTTCAGAAGAAGCGCCACACTCTTGAGTACCTTCGCGAGATCGCCCACCTTCGGGCGCGAACCAATACCTTTGGGGCAGTCGCTCGGGTACGGAACACCCTCGCCTGGGCAACCCACCAATTCTTCCAAGAGCGAAACTTCCTTTACGTCCACACCCCGATCATCTCCTCCAGTGATGCCGAAGGCGCAGGCGAGATGTTCCACGTGACGACCCTTGATTTAAAGAACGTTCCCCTCACCGATGATGGGGCGGTTGACTACTCCAAAGACTTCTTCGGCAAGCAATCATTTCTCACCGTCAGTGGCCAACTTGAAGGGGAGACGTACGCCTTAGCGTTAAAGAACATCTACACCTTTGGCCCGACGTTCCGCGCAGAAAACTCCAACACGAAGCGCCACCTCTCGGAGTTCTGGATGATCGAGCCTGAGATGGCGTTCTGTGATATCCACGGAAACATGGCCCTCGCCGAGGAGTATGTGAAGTACCTCTTTCGTGCAGTCTTAGAACGCAACGAAGAGGATATGGCGTTCTTCAGCCAGCACTATGAAGCGGAGATGGGCTCGACCCTCCAAAAAATCATTGAAACACCGTTTATTCGCCTCACCTACACCGATGCAGTAAAAGAGCTTGAAAAGCACAACGCAAACTTTGAGTTCCCCGTCTCTTGGGGAGCGGACCTCCAAAGTGAACACGAAAAGTTCCTCACCGAAGTGGTCTTTAAATCCCCGGTAATCGTCACCGATTACCCGAAGGATATCAAAGCGTTCTACATGAAATTAAATGATGATGAGAAGACGGTCCGCGGGATGGACGTTCTTGTTCCTCGCTTAGGGGAGATCATCGGCGGCAGCGAGCGTGAAGCAAACTTAACGGTCTTAGAGGATCGGATGAAAGCGATGAAGCTCAATCCTGATGATTACTGGTGGTACCTCGATCTGCGCCGCTACGGTTCGGTGCCCCACGCCGGCTTTGGCCTTGGCTTTGAGCGGGCAGTTCAGTACGTCACCGGGATGGGAAACATCCGCGACGTCATCCCCTACCCCCGAGCCCCAAAGTCCGCTGATTTCTAAGCTACAGCTGACGAACCATCGCCCATAATAAGAGCTGACTCAAAGAGCGGGTACCGCTTTTTTGATAGAGGCTCTTTTTATACGTCGTCACCGTAGCGTTGGCGATTCCAAGGCTTTGGGCGATCTGGGCTGTTCCTTGGCCACTTAATACAAGGGAAAGGACTTGGCTCTCGCGCTTCGTTAAGTGAATCGGCTCCGATACCTCAATAATGCCATCACTCGGCTGAAGGAGGTGATGAATCACCTCGTCAATACGGGCAGTAGGACTATTCACAGCCAGGGTGTAACAGCGCCAGTCGTTGAGATAGGTAAAGACCGGAGCAAGATTTGGTGGGGCGAAGATTAAGAGCGGGATTCCACTAGCGCGGTTTCTCATTATCAGGGCGGAAGGCAGATCACGGCACACCCCAACGAGTACGTCCCCATCACACTCAAAGCGATTGTCGATTACTGGAGCAAGGGTGTAGTCAACGCCCCTACACTTGGTGATTCGACTGATGAGGAACTCCCGTTCAAAGGTATTATGATAGAGTAAGGTAAGTTGGTGTCTCATTACCCCTTATGGGCAATAGTTAGTCGTTTTGCTTCAACGCCTTTGTGATTTCCCGGTCAAACGCCGATGAGAACTCCCGAATTTCCTTTGCTGACATTGGTTTATGCTTTTCAGCAAACACCCCTGCTTCCCGTAATGACGTCATCATATTCCGAATTGATAGTCGCTCGGCGATGTTCTCTTTTGTGAAGACCCCACCGCGATCATCAAGGACTGTCAAGCCATTGGAAACGAGGCGGTCGGCGAGGATGATGTCGCGGGTGATCGCAAGCGCTCCTTCGCTGCTGTGATCAACGATCCACTGATCAGCGCTGTCACTCCCGGGTTCTACCACGACCATCGTAATCGGGCTTTTTATCTGAAGGCGCTCTTCTTTCTTGCTGCCTTCTCGTAGTTCAGCGGTGTGTTCTTCATAGCTAAGCTGAACGTCTTTTAATGGTCGGTCGGCGACAAAATACGCCCGAAGGCTCCGCTTCATCACCGCTTTGAGAATGATCGCCCTCAGGGGCTTGGGGCACGAGTCGGCGTCGACGTAGAGAGTAAGCATATAAGAACAATAGCGTACTATCGCCTCCTTGAGAACCTCCTTAACGGGATTGAGTTTCCGTGCAAAAGGATAATCCTTAGTAATTTTATGGTATTCATTTCTTGCATACTATACTGTATTTAACGGTATTCTATCGTCATTTAGAGGGATTGACGCTAATATCTTAGTATTCTACTATGAATTGACATCTCCGTTAGAGAAACTCTTGACGATTGGTGCTTTTAGCATCACTTTAAAGGTGTCAGATATTCCATTGATATTGAGCGCTGCTCAATGCGATATGTATCCGCTGCGGAGTATTATATTACCACTACTCCGCCCCAGGAGGAGATAGATGGGTAAAAACAAGTTTTATCACGACCCCGATCCCCAAGAAACCCAAGATTGGCTAGATTCATTGGACGGGGTAATCAAGTATGAAGGCCCGCAGAAAGCAAACCACTTGCTCATCGAACTGACGGCATCGGCGCGTAACCAAGGCGTGCGAACAAGCCCTGGGGTTATTAGCCCCTACGTCAATACGGTGATCAACGAAGAAGAAGCAATCATCCCCAAAGATGACTCAGTCTTAGCCCGTAACGTCAGTTCATACGTTCGTTGGAACGCGATGGCGATGGTGGCGAAGGCAAACCGTGACTTCCACGGCATCGGAGGACACATCGCTTCGTTTGTTTCCTACTCGGCAATTTACGAAACTGGCTTTAACTGGTTCTTTAAAGGACCAAATTCGAAATATGGCGGCGACTTGGTCTTCTTCCAAGGCCACAGTGCGCCGGGAATGTACGCTAGGGCGTTTGTTGAAGGTCGCTTAACGGAAGATCAACTCAACCACTTCCGCCGAGAAGTTGGTGGCAAAGGCATACCCTCCTACCCCCACCCGTACCTCATGCCGGACTTCTGGCAATTTCCCACTGTCAGCATGGGCTTAGGCCCGATGATGGGAATCTACCAAGCTCGGTTTATGAAGTACCTTGAAGCGCGTGGCTTTAAGGAAGTCGGCGACCGCAAGGTGTGGGTGTTCATGGGTGATGGTGAAAGCGATGAGCCTGAGTCCCTCGGAGCACTCGCCCTCGCCGCTCGAGAAAACCTCGATAACCTTATTATCGTCGTCAACGCAAACCTTCAGCGCCTCGATGGCCCTGTTCGGGGCAATGGAAAGATCATCCAAGAGTTGGAAGGTCGGTTCCGTGGTGCTGGGTGGAACGTTATTAAGATGATCTGGGGAACGGAGTGGGACTCCATCCTCGAACGCGACACCAAGGGAGTGCTGCTGCGCAAGCTTGGGGCGATGGTCGATGGTGAATTCCAGACGATTCAATCCCGCGGTGCCGCCTATCTCAGAGAGAAAATCTTTGATGACGATTACCTAAAGAGCTTAATCGCTGATAAGAGCGACCAAGAGCTGTGGCAGCTTACCCGTGGTGGGCACGACCCAAGAAAGATCTACAAAGCATTCCACTCTGCAACTCACCACAAAGGTGAGCCGACGGTCATCATCTTTAAGACCGTTAAGGGGTATGGAATGGGTAGTGGCGAAGCCTCAATGGGCGCCCACAACGTAAAGGAGATGGATAAGGATAGCCTACTCGCCTTTAAGGAGCGCTTCCACGTTCCATTGGCAGATGATCAGCTTGCTGACCTTCCCTTTATTAAGCCCGATCCTAAGAGCCCTGAAGCGGAGTTCTTAAAGCGCCGCCGAGAGATCATGGGTGGGCCGGTTCCATACCGCAACCCTAAAGCCCCCGATCTTGTGATCCCTCCACTTGAGGAGTTCAGTGACCTCCTCGTCTCCAGTGGAACGCGGGAAATTTCAACAACGATGGCGTACGTTCGCATGCTCACCAAGTTGGTGAAGGATAAGAACATCGGTAAGCACATCGTTCCCATCGTTCCCGATGAGGCGCGTACCTTTGGAATGGAAGGACTCTTTAGACAGTTAGGGATTTACTCCCCCGCCGGTCAGCTCTACGAACCACAGGACTCTGAGTCATTGATGTGGTACCACGAAGAGAAGGATGGGCAGATCCTTGAAGAAGGAATCACCGAAGCGGGCGCGGTCAGCTCCTGGATCGCCGCAGCGACGAGCTACGCAAACAACGATGTGTACATGATTCCCTTCTACACCTTCTACTCAATCTTCGGCTTCCAGCGCATTGGAGACTTCCTCTGGGCAGCTGGGGACATGCACGCCAAGGGCTTCCTCATGGGTGGAACCGCTGGGCGAACAACCCTTAACGGTGAAGGTCTTCAACACGAAGACGGCCACGGTTTAATGCTCGCTTCTACGTACCCCACTGCTATGGCGTACGACCCGACGTTCAGCTACGAACTCGCCGTCATCGTCCAAGATGGAATGAAGCGGATGTACCAGGATAACGAAGACATCTTCTACTACATTACGCTGATGAATGAGAATTACACCCACCCCGAGATGCCGAAGGGCGTTGAAGAGGGAATCCGCAAGGGGGCGTATCTCTTCCAGGCAGCAGAAAAGAATAAGAACCCCGTCGTTCAGTTAATGGGCAGTGGAACGATCTTACGGGAAGTCATTGAGGCAGCAAAGATCCTCAAGGAGGAGTACCACGTCGAAAGTGACATCTGGTCAATTCCCGGAGTCAACCAACTCCACCGCGATGGTGTTGAAGCCGAACGCTTTAATACCCTCAACCCCGAAGCTGAGCAAAAGGTTCCCTACCTCACCGAGATCATGGGCGGCCACGATGGGCCAGTGGTTATCTCCACTGACTACGTTCGCGCCTACCCTGAGCAGATTCGCCGCTTAATCCCAACCCCGGATGTGACGATTCTTGGAACGGATGGATATGGACGCAGTGACACCCGCGAGGCGCTTCGCTCCTTCTTTGAAGTCGACCGCTACCACGTTGTTGTGAGTGCCCTCAGTGCTCTGGCTAAGCGTGGACTCGTCGATAAGAAGGTTGTTGCGAATGCGATCAAGGCATTTGAACTCGACCCAGCGGCTCCGAGCCCGCTTTTGCACTAGGAGGCAGCTATGGCGACGAAACAAATACTTGTTCCTGACATCGGTGATTTTGCTGATGTAGCAATTATTGAAGTATACGTAAAAGAAGGCGACGAAATCCAAGTCGATGATCCCATCATCGCCTTGGAGAGCGCCAAAGCGGTTACAGACATCCCCAGCCCGTTTGGCGGGACGATTACCAAAGTCCACGTCAAGGCGGGGGATACTGCGAACACTGGAACGCTCTTAGCGGACATCGAAGTCGCTGAGGAAGCGCCGAAGAAAGCCGAAGAGCCAAAGAAGGCTGAAGAAGCTCCAGCACCAGTAGCCGCAGCGCCCAAGGCCGAAGCGGCTCCAGCTCCTGCTTCGACTCCGACTCCTCCGCCAGTCGCTCAAAGTGGTGGAGTCTACCACGCCTCACCGTCGCTGCGCCAATACGCCCGCGAACTCGGGGTTGACTTAGCCCTTGTTCATGCAACAGGGCCTAATGGCCGAATTGTTCGTGAGGATATTCAAGCGCTGGTGAAGAAAGCACTCGCTGGTGGAGGGCCTGGCTCCTTTGCCCAGGACGCTCCGTTGGAAGACTTCTCAGTCTACGGTGAGATCGAGCGCGTTGAGCTCGGTCGAATCCAGAAGATTAGTGGTCCACACCTCCAGAGGGGATGGCAGACGATTCCACTCGTTACTCAATACGACGAGGCGGACGTTACCAGCCTTGAGGCGTTTAGAAAAGGCTTAAAAGATCAACTAGCGAAGGAAGGGGTGCGCCTTTCAATCCTTCCCTTGATCATCAAGGCAACGGTTGCGGCGCTGAAGAAGTTCCCGATGGTAAACGCCTCCTACGATGCGGCGAACCAACAGGTTATTTACAAGCGCTACTACAACATCGGTGTTGCAGTCGACACGCCCAACGGGTTAGTTGTTCCGGTGATTAAAGACGTCGATACAAAAGGCGTTATTGAAATCGCCAATGAACTTGCCGAGATTTCTGCCCGAGCACGCGATGGAAAGCTAAAGAGCACCGATTTAACTGGCGGCTCCTTCTCCATCTCCTCGTTGGGAGGAATTGGAGGAACGGCGTTCACTCCGTTGATCAATCCGCCGGAGGTGGCAATCCTCGGAATCAGTAAGATGACGAAGAAACCCCTCTGGGATGGAAGTCAATTCAACCCCCGGGATGTCCTACCCCTCTCCCTCTCCTACGACCACCGCGTGATCGATGGAGCGGATGGAGTTCGCTTTACGACCTATCTCGTATCCTTACTTGAGGATATGCGAAAGATGTTCTTATAGGAGGATGAGATGGCAACAATTCATAGTGACCTGATCGTCCTCGGTGGCGGACCGGGCGGCTATAGTGCCGCCTTCCGCGCCGCTGATTTAGGCCGTGAGGTAACCCTTATTGAAGCAGATTCTGTCCTCGGTGGGGTGTGCCTGAACCGCGGGTGTATTCCTTCAAAGACGCTGTTACACGTCGTTGAAGTCCTTGAGGAAGCGAACTCATTAAAAGATGTTGGTATTACGTTCGCTCAGCCAACGATTGATCTTAATCAAATCCGAACCCATAAAGAAACAACGGTGAATAACCTCGTCGGTGGCCTTGACCAACTCACGAAGGCGCGGAAGATTACCCGCGTTGAAGGGAGTGGGGTGTTTAAGGATGAGAAAACCCTCATCGTTTCAACAAACGATGGCGATGTGGAGTACACCTTCGGAGACCTCATCCTCGCTGTCGGCTCCCGTCCAGTTCAAATCCCTGGTATTCCCTATGAGGATGAGCGGATCTGGGATTCGACTAAGGCGTTGGAAATTCAATCCGTGCCGAAGCACTTAGTGATCATCGGCGGCGGAATCATCGGTATGGAGATGGCGCAAATCTACCACGGCCTAGGTAGTAAGATTACGATTGTTGAGATGGCTGATAGTATCATCCCCCCAGCTGATCGGGATCTGAAGCAGATTCTCCTAAAGAATGTGAAGAAGAAGTACGATATCCACACCAAGACGAAGGTCAGTAAAGTCGAAGCGAATAAGAAAAATCTCACCGTTTTCTTAGAGGGGAGCGATACCGCCACCCTTGAAGCGGACGCCGTCCTTGTTGCCGTTGGTCGGAAAGCCAATAGCGACCGCATTGGAATTGAGAAGACCTCAATTGCCTTGAATGCTCGCGGTTGGATTGAGATCGACGAGACGATGAAGACGAATGTTGATCACATCTACGCCATTGGAGACGTTACTGGCGATCCAATGCTCGCCCACCGAGCGAGCTACCAAGCGAAGGTAGCTGCTGAAGTGGCGAGTGGAAAGAAGAGCGCCTTCACACCGATGGGTATTCCTTCAGTCGCCTACACCACCCCCGAGTTAGCGTGGGTTGGCTTAACGGAGAATGAAGCGAAAGAGAAAGGCATCGCGTATAAGAAAGGCGCCTTCCCGTGGCAAGCTAGTGGCCGTGCCCTCAGTGCGATGGCAAGTGATGGGGTCTCAAAGATCCTCTTTGATGAAGAAAGCGGTCGAGTCCTCGGAGCAGCAATCGCCGGTAAGAACGCTGGTGAGTTGATCGGTGAAGCAGTCCTTGCTTTAGAGATGGGTGCTGTTGCCCTTGATATCGGTCTTTCGATACACCCCCACCCCACCCTCAACGAGTCTTTGAGCGTTGCTGCTCAACTCGCCGATGGCGTGGCTACGGACTTGATGAATCGGTAACACTGACCTATGCATTTCCACACCGCTCTTGAAATAGAGCGGTGTTTTATTTTAAGGTGAAGCATGTATCTGATCACACATAGGAGTTTTGAATATGAACATTTCGGTTCTGCAGAAGGCCCGGTATGGGTATGAGCCCAAGTTACCCACAATTCTCAAAAGCGGAGTAAGTGAGCTCCTTCCCGTCTTAGGGGAAAAAACAACCAGCGTAGCTGACCAAGCCTCCATTGCTGAGCTTTTCACCAATACCTACGGCTCACCGACGGTTACCTACACCAAGGGGTCAAACCCCGAAGCAAAAAAACAGCGAAACGTCGGCGTCATCCTCTCCGGTGGCCAAGCCCCCGGGGGACACAACGTTATCAGTGGCCTCTTTGATGCGATGCACGCATCTAATCCAGCAAACACCCTCTACGGCTTTAAGGGTGGTCCTTCAGGTATCCTTAATAATGATTACAAGATTATTGACAAAGAGTACCTCGCTGCCTACCGCAACACTGGAGGCTTTGACATCATCGGCAGTGGCCGAACAAAGCTCGAGAGTGAAGAGGACTTTGAAGTGTGTGCCCAGGTGTGTAAGCAGCACGATATCTCCGCCTTAATTATCATTGGTGGTGATGACTCAAACACCAACGCCGCTGTCCTTGCTGAGTATTTTTTAAAGAAAAACCACAATATCCAAGTTATTGGCTGTCCGAAGACGATCGACGGCGATTTAAAGAACGAATCGATCGAAACTTCGTTTGGCTTTGATACAGCAACGAAGACGTACGCGGAGTTAGTTGGAAACATTGAACGTGACGCCAACTCGGCGAAGAAGTATTGGCACTTCATCCGCCTCATGGGCCGATCGGCAAGCCACATCGCTTTAGAAGTCGCTTTAGAGACGCAACCAAACTTTTGCCTCATCGGTGAAGAGATTGAAGCAAAACAACAGAGCCTTGGTGAAGTCGTTGATGAGCTCGTCCAGATCATTACTAACCGAGCAAACGATGGGAACTACTTCGGTGTTGGTCTCATCCCTGAAGGGGTTGTTGAGTTCATCCCAGAGATTAAAGTTCTCATCCAAGAGATCAACGACCTTTTAGCGAAAGAAGAAAAAGCCTTTGGTGCTCTCAGTGAGGATCATGAGAAGATTAGCTTTGTCACAAAGCTTCTCTCGGCCCACTCTGGTGAAGTCTTTACCTCATTACCTGAGTCGTTTAAGCTCCAGCTCCTTGCTGACCGCGACCCTCACGGGAACGTTCAAGTATCGAAGATTGAAACAGAGAAGCTCCTCTCCTCAATGGTTGAGGAACGCCTAAAAAGTTCAAAGTTTGCTGCCCTGCACCACTTCTTTGGCTATGAAGGGCGCTGCGCCTTCCCGACAAACTTTGATGCTGATTACTGCTACAGCCTTGGCTACAACGCCTTCGTCCTTGTTGCTCAAAACCTCACTGGGTATTTAAGCAGCGTGACGAACCTCGCCGAGGACGCCAGCCACTGGCAAGCAGGTGGAATTCCCATCACGATGATGATGAACTTGGAAGTTCGCCACGGAGAGAGCAAGCCCGTTATCCGCAAGGCGCTTGTTGAGCTCGATGGCGCTCCCTTTACCTACTTTGCCTCCAAGCGAGACGAGTGGGCCCGAGCAACCGCGTACACCTACCCTGGTGCTGTTCAATACTTCGGACCAAGTGAAGTCGCAGATCGAACAACGGTTACCCTCGCCCTCGAACAAGGCAAAGACGCGTAACGACTACCTACATCAACAAGGAAAACCCACAGTAGTTAGGGCTGTGGGTTTTTTGTATCTCCAGTTCGGTAGATTTTTAACACACTTCTTACACTTAAATATTTAATATAACACACATGTGTGTTACAATCCGGTGTAAGGAAGGAAACTATGCAGGTAATTGGACTTAGTGAATCACTGTCGATTGAATTTAAAAGTGACCAAAAAAGACTCACCGATTCAGAAATCATTGAAGCGGTTGTAGCATTTGCTAATACCCAAGGCGGAGATCTTTACCTTGGAGTTGAGGATGATGGAACAATTACTGGACTCCATGTGGCCCATCAAAATCCTACCCAATTAACTGCCCTCATTGCGAACCGAACCATTCCACCAGTGCCAGTACGGTGTGAATTAATAGATACGACTCCTCCAGTGTTGAAGATTACTGTGCCTTCACGTCCGAGCATTGTCGCAACATCAACTGGAAAAATTATACAAAGAAGAATTAAGAGCGATGGGAGGCCAGAGAATATCCCGATGTATCCTTATGAAATTATTTCACACCTTTCTGATCTACGCCTCTTAGATTACTCTGCTCAACCTCTGCCTGGCGCTACTGTCGATGATTTCAGTCCATTGGAACGAGAACGGTTAAGAACTGCCCTGCGTACATTCGGAGGCGAACACCACCTCCTTGAACTGAGTGATGAAGAGCTCGATGGCGCGTTACAACTAACGACCTTGGTACAAGGTGTTCGAACTCCGACGGTCGCCGGTCTTCTTATTCTTGGAAAAGCAGAACGATTAAAAGCATTAATGCCTACAGCCGAATCTTCAATCCAGATCCTTAAGGGAACCACTATTGCAGTGAATGAATCGTTCACCCTTCCCTTGCTTGCTGCCGTTGAAAAAATTAATGCCACTATCAAGGCGTACAACAGCAGTGAAGAGTTCGAGATGGGGCTTTTTCGAGTTGATGTCCCAACTATCGATGAGCGGGCGTTTCGTGAAGCGTTAGTGAACGCCTACTCACATCGCGACTACTCAATGCTGGGGCGGGTGCGTGTCCAACTCAATGATGAAGGATTAACGATCAGTAACCCGGGAGGCTTTACTGATGGTATTACTCTTCATAATCTTCTTGATGCTGAACCACATGGTCGAAATCCAACGCTTGCCGATGCCTTAAAGCGTATTGGCCTTGCTGAGCGAAGTGGAAGGGGTATTGATCGGATTTACGAGGGCTCTCTGATCTATGGGCGAATGCTCCCTGATTACAGCGAATCCACTGCCCATTTGGTGCGCGTATACATTCCCAACACCCCTGCTGACAAAGCCTTTATGACGATGGTGTTCAATGAGCAAAAAGAACGGGGTCGATCACTCTCTGTTTCTACTCTGTTACTGCTGTATCTAATAAAGCGACTTCACCGCCCGACTTTGAACAACTTGTTGGACTGTTCAGGCTTTAGTGAAACAAAGGTACATCAAATTCTCGATTCATTATTAGAAAAGGGGTTAATACACCGAGTTGGTTCAGGGAAAAATCAATCCTACGTATTATCTTCAGGTAGGTACCCTGACGGAGTCCGAGAAGCGAGCGTTAGATACAACGTCCGACCTAATAAAGCCAAGCAGCAGGAGTTAGTGGTCGACCTCATCAAGAGCCAGGGATACGTAACCCGGGGTGATGTGTCAGAGCACCTCGGTATGAGCCTTCCCCAAGCGTACCACCTCCTAAAAGCGATGGCTGAGAAGAATACCATCACCCTTCTCCACAGTGGGAGGTATGCGCGGTACGTACTTGCTGATGGATAAGTATTTTTAAGGTGGGTTGGCTCCTACCGCCACTGAATCAACGCCTGGTTAAGTGAGATATCTACCCGCTTGATCGGATCGGTAAATGAACCCATTCCATGACCTCCAAGCATAACATCGAAGTCGAGACTTTGGAGGCGGAAGAGGGATTCGGTGTACTTCTTCTTATCAAAATCGACCGATCCATCCCAGCCAAAATCACCCCACCCAAGCGTTCCAATGACATCGCCTGAGAAGAGAACCTTCTGGTTGTTCATAGTTACTATGTACGCCATGCACCCCAATGTGTGTCCGGGGAGGTGGATTGCTTCAAAAGAGAGTGATCCAACGGTGATAATCTCCCGATCACTGATGATGTGATCTGCTTCGGTGGGAACAGCGTGTTTGTGGTAGAGAAAGCCAGCACAGCGATGGTCAGCGTTAGCGATAGAATCAGCGGTTACTTCACTGGCAACAATCCTTACCCCCCGTTCTTTAAAAAGGTGAACTCCCCCACTGTGGTCCCAGTGGGCGTGGGTGAGTAAGAGGGTAGAAATCTTCTGAGGATTAAGGCCCCAAAGCGCCATGCGCTCAAGGATGATCTCCATGTTTTCTCCATTTCCCCCATCAATAAGGGTGTAGGAGGAACCGCAATCAACGAGATAGACGTTACACTCATCCCAGGGCCCGAGGATTTGGTCCCCTCCAAGGCCGGCGAGGGAGCCAGCTAGTTGATAAACACCGGGTAGTAGCTGCATCCGTACCCCCTCCTAAAAGAGTTCCTCTTCAATGCGAATACAGAGGTAATGGTAGATCGGAAGGTGGAGTTCTTGGACTTTATACGTCTCTTTCTCGGGGACCTTAATTGCGATATCTGCTTTCTTTGCGAGTTCACCACCATCACTATTGGTAAAGGCGAGAATCTTCATTCCCTTTGCTTTTGCTACACTCGCTGCAAGGGTTACATTCTTGGCATTCCCGCTCGTTGAAAGGCCCCAAAAGACACCACCTTCTTCGCCCCAGCCCAGGGTACATTGGGCGAACGTAAGGTGAGGGTCAACGTCATTGGCAAACGCAGTAGAAAGGGCGGTGTGCGTTGGCAGCGCAATTGCTTTAATCGGACTTTGGAGCTTCATTGCTAAGTATGAGCCGTGTTCTTGATCTGCTTCAATGAGTGCTTCAGCAATTGGGCGATCAACGGGGCGGTGGGCGATAAAGGATTTCATGAGCTCTCCGACGATGTGCTCACTATCGGCGGCGGACCCACCGTTACCGGCAACCAATATAACCTTACCTTTCTTCGCTGCTGCGATTAACAGATCGGCAGCTTTTTCAATGTCTTGTTTAATCTCCTCAAGTTGAGGATACCGTTGATAGAGTTCACTCATGGTGAGTCCTCCTTTCTAAGCCATCCCGAGCCACCCCTAAGGCGGCCATATCGCCGATACTATCGCCAAGGCCAGCGGGCAGAATTGTACACGCCTTTCGGCTTAGTTCAAGCGCTTCGACTTCGATTACTTCTTCCATTATACCACGAAAGAGATGTTCACTTCGTTGGAAGATCGAGCCAATGATAATTCGCTCGACGTTGAGGATGTCGATGAGCAAAGCAATTCCAGAACCGAGCTTCGTTGCACTTTGGCGAATCACCTTATTAGCGGTAGGATCTCCACTTTCGGCGAGGGCACAGATTTCTTTTGTTGATCTTCTTTTCTTTGTAGCACGTTCATAGAGCCCACTAATCCCACACCCACTGCAGTAACTCTCCCACGAGCCTTGTTTGTAGTAGCACTCTGGCCCATCATCGGCGATGCGGATGTGCCCTACTTCTCCAGCGAGGCCACTGACTCCGCGGTACAAGCGTCCATCGAGGATGAGCCCAGCACCAAGTCCGGTACCGAAGGTAAGGAAGATTAATGAAGAAGCTCCTTGACCAGAGCCCCAATACCACTCTGCTAAGGCACACGCATTCGCATCGTTCTCTAAGAAAGTGGGAAGACCAACGCGCTCTTCAAAGTACTTCACGATTTCAATCTCATCCCACCCTGGAAGGTTGGGTGGGCTTAGAATGATACCTCTTTCACTATCGAGCGGCCCACCGCAGCTGATTCCAATCGCCTTTGGAGTTTCTTTAAACGAATCAATAATCTGGGCGCAACGTTGAAGAATCTCTTTGGGCGTTCCAACGGTATCAAACGCTTCTTTTTTACGTACTGTCCCTTCAGCACTTCCAAGGGAGACGGCGGTGGTGGTTCCACCGATATCAATGCCGATGTACACCATCACCTACCCCTTCACTGAACCTGAAAGGAGACCTTGGATAAAGTACTTACCAAGGAAGATATAGACAAGGAGTGTAGGTACAGCGGCGATTAACGCACCTGCCATCTGGGCGTTCCACTCAATGACTTGGGTCCCTGCTAAGTTCTGAAGAGCCACAGTGATTGGTTGAATTGACGGTTTTTGAGTGAGAGTGACAGCAAACAGGAAGTCATTCCACACACTGGTAAACTGCCAAATGAGGACAACCACCATTGTTGGCAGGGAGATAGGAACAACTACTTGGCGGAAGACGCCAACTAATTGTAAGCCGTCGATCATCCCCGCCTCAACGAGCTCATCAGGAATCTTAGCGTAGTAATTTCTAAACATCAGTGATGAGATTGGGAGGCCGTAGATGGTATGGGTGATGATTAGCCCTTTTAAGGAGCCGTAGAGGCCAACTTTATTGAGGGTCCGCACCAACGGAATTAAAATCGATTGATAGGGAATAAACATCCCAAAAATAATGAGGAAGAAGAGAACCTTAGAGTAGCGGAAGCGTACTTTTGCAAAAATAAAGCCAATAATTGAGCCAAACAAAACAGAGAGCAGACTTACTGGAATAACGAGGATGAAGGAGTTAATGAGGTTTTGACTCAGTGCTTTAAACGCCTTGGCAAAGCCTTCACTTGAAGGACGCTTTGCAAGAACCCACATCTCACTGACTCGAACATCAGCAAAAGGTTTAAGGCTATTGTTGATGATCACATAGAGGGGAAAGAGGAAAAGCAGCGCAGCGATAATCGCAAGAATGTACTTAATCGTTCGGTTAGTTTTACTGAGCTTCATGCCTCATCCTCCTTCATGCTGGTTGCTAGGTAGGGGACGATGACTAAGGCAACGAGGAGGAGCATGATAATAGAGATCGCCGCTCCTTCAGCGTAGTGGTTTCCTCTAAACGTTGTTTCAAACATATACAGGCCAGGAAAGTCAGTCACAAAGCGCGGACCTTTGCCGGTCATCGCGTAGGCGAGGTCGAAAATCTTTAGTGAGATGTGTCCGAGAACAATCATCGCCGAGAAGGTAATCGGCTTAATAATTGGGAGGATAATTTTGGTAACGATTGACCACTCCCCTGCTCCATCAATTTGGGCAGATTCAATGAGTTGATCGTCGATTCCCCGAAGTCCTGCGAGGAACATCGCCATCGTGTAGCCAAGATACTGCCATGAAGCGCCGATGATTAAGGCGATGAGGGCGACGTTAAAGCCGCCGATCGAGTATGTTGAGGTAAACCACCCAAACTCTGCTTTAAAGCCAATCATCCGCAGTAAGGCGTTTAATCCTACCTCGGGGTTAAAAATCCAACGCCACAAAACCCCAGTTACGACAAAGGAGAGTGAAAGGGGGAAGAGGTAGACTGTGCGGAGAAACCCTTCGCCTTTGAGGTGAACAAAGAGAAGGTAAGAGAGCAAGAAACCTCCGACAATACAGATTACCATGAAAAATAACGTGAAATAAATTGTGTTAACAATGTCGGTCTTAAAGCGAAGGGAACCCATGAGCTCTTGGTAGTTCCTCAGTCCTACCCAGCTCATATCAGGTAAGATGGAATCCCACGCTGAAAATGAAACCCTAATTGACCAAAAAATAAACCCATAGACAAACAGGAACAACACCGCAAGGAAGGGGATGAGCATAATAATTGCTAAACGCTTGTCTTTCTTTGAACAGTACATGGGCCCTCTCATCATAGAATGGTTGCAGGGAGCCTGCAACCATTCGTGTCTCTGGTTCTATGTCTCCACCTTATGGAGCATACCGATCGGCAGCAGCTTGGAACTCACGAGTTGCCTTATCCACGTCTAAGTCAGTGGTAAAGGCTGCCATGATGTCGTTTACACGGGTCAGCCAGGGCTCGCTAATTGCAGCACCGTGGGCGACCGAAGCGACGATTGCATCAGTGGCAAAGTCATCCATTGCAGCATTCAGATAGCGGTCGTACTTGGAACGATCACCATCGATTCGGGCAGGAATTGAACCCTTGATCGGGTTAAACGCGTCTTGTCCTTCCTTCGAAGCACAGAGTTCTAACCACTTGATGACGTTTTCACGGTTCGGAGCGTTCTTCGGCAAGCCAAAGGAGTCACTAAGCATGATGAAGACACCGCCAGTTCCCGGGCTTGGGATCCAGTCCCAATCCTCGCCTTGCTTAAAGTTCTGGGAGTAGTAGTATCCAGCTGCCCAGTCACCCATGACGTTCATTGCCGCTTTCCCTTCTGCGACGTACCCAGCAGCGTCCATGTTTGCTAAGGCAGCGTGGTCGCGGTTGGTGTATTCCATCATCCGGGCGTAGTTTGTGAGCGCCTGACGAACTTGAGGATCATTCCACTTAATCTTTCCGTTCCAGAGGTCGCGGTAGCGATCTGGACCAAGGGAAGCGAGAATTACGCTCTCAAGAAGGTGGGTATCAGCCCAGCTTTCATTGTCCCCAAGGGCAAGAGCAGGAATTCCGTTGCGCTTAAAGACTTCAGCAACACGGAAGAAGTCATCCATCGTCTTTGGTGGTTCAAGGTTGAATTGAGCAAAGAGTTTCGGGCTATACCACATGACGTTGGAGCGGTGAATGTTCACTGGAATTGAGTAGACTTCACCTTGGTACGAAATGATGTCGATTACGTCGGCGGGGAACATATCCAAGAAGCCAGCATCTCGAAGGATGAAGGTGATGGGTTCCATGAAGCCAGTGGTTACCCATGTATCGATCAGTTCGTGGCCTGCGTGGACTTGGAACGTATCAGGGGGGTTTCCACCTTGCATGCGGGTTGCAAGAACGGCTTTCGCGTTTGTTCCCGCTCCACCGGCGACGGTTGCGTTGATGATTTCAAGTTCAGGGTTTTTCTTATTGAACTCTTTAAACATCGCATCAAGGCCGTCTGCCTCACCTCCGGCTGTCCACCAACTGAAGATTTCAATCGTGTTGGCATCTTTCTTTTCTTTAGCACCAGCAGCAAAGACCACTGCCGTCGCAATCAGAAAGATTACCAAAATTGCCAATACTTTCTTTTTCATGACATACTCCTTTTTCATGAATTTTGACCTCAACGAGGCCCTATTGTTTTTGAATCAACCGATTAAGTCGGTCAATGCTTAATACAACTGCTCGAATCGTATGGTAGTTCACTTTCCAACTGTGGCTCATATGCGCCCAAATTGGCGTTCCATCACGCTCAAGGAGGGGGAGCCATTCCCCTACTTCGTGATTGATCATCACATCAAAGACGAAGCGATGGACGTTCTCGTAGGCGTTGATGTACTTCTCATCGCCGTAGAGGAGGTATGCATCGAGCATCCCGATCATAAACTCCGCCTGTTGCCAGAACTCCTTCGCTTTATCGTGGACGATGCTACTCGTTAAAGAACCTTCCACGTACACACCGCCATACTCTTCATCAACCCCATACGCAACGGAGTGATCGAGCATCTTTCTAAACGTTGGCTCCCACTGACTTAGGGGAATGTGGGCACTCTTAAGTCCTTCGGTAAGGAGCCAGAAAAGTTCAGCGTTATGCCCGTAGGAAGTGTTATCCATGGCGTGCTCTTTCTCGCCGTCTTCGCCTTCAAAGCGGTCCCACCCCCAGATGATGTCAAACTTGATGTGCGGAGCGATCGACCAATCACCCCAGAACATCGGAATTCCAGTCTTATATTCGGGGTGGAGGATCTTCTCATCGATTTGGGTGATAATTTCACTGAGTTTGCGCTTATGGATTTCTTTGCCACTCGCTTGATGGAGGGCGGTAAACGCCTCCATTAAGTGCATGTGGATATCCAGCGTCTTGCGATCACCGCCACCACTACCAGTTCCGGCGAGGGACCAATCACGATTAAGCATCGTCCAATATCCACCGTAGTTCGTATCCACAACGTAGATCTGAAGAAGGTCAAAGACCCGCTCGGCGTACTCAAGGCCAATGGGATCACCAAAGGCGAGGGTGTAAGTGGCGAGGGCGTAAATTACAAAGCTATGCCCATAGGTAATCTTCTGATCGATTACCACGTTGTTCTTTCGATCAAAGAGCCAGTAGAAGCCTCCGTACTTGGAGTCCCAGTAGTGCTCAATTGCAAAGTGCACCCCTCGAGTCGCTAAGCTCTGACACCGCCCATCGTGATCATGGCCATGAAGGGCCGCTAAAGAGAGGGCGAAGATTGAACGGAAGTGAGCGAGCATCGATTTCTCATCAACCCCACTATCCTTTCCATCCTTATCCCACTGCGTTAAAAACCCACCGTGTTCTTCATCCCAGAGGCGGTCGAGCCAGAATGGGAGGAGCTCTGCATCTAGGTGGTGAAGTAATTCACTTCGCCATGCTTCTAACTTTTTCTTCATCTGAATATCATCCTTTTGCGTGCAATGCGTTAAAGAGATTCACAAATAACGGCCGGTTATCGATGCTGAGGTAGTGACTCCTCAAGCCCATCCGACTGAAGGTTTTCATAAAGCGTTGGTAGTACGCCGGGTTATTCTCAGGTGGCTCGCCTTGATTCCAATCCCAACGTCCTTCCTGTAAATCAGCAACTCGAATTGAAGCATGTTCAATGGGTATCCCACTGTTTCGAACCATCGAAAGTGCTTTCTCAAAGATCATCGGACTCATCACAGCTGAGCCGACAGAGAGGTAGACACCCCCATCAAGGTGGGCAATAGAGTCAACAAAGCGTAAAAAGTCGACTTCGGCGCAACGCCCGATCACCGCACCGTTATTCGCCTTGTGGGTATATATTATATCATGACCAAACATCGGGTGACTCGTAGAGCGAACGTACTCGATATACGTCTGATACTCAACGCTGTAGCGCTTATACGGATGGAGGATTTCGAGCCAACCCGCGTTAAGCTCAAGGCTCCTGATTACCCACAAGAGGTCTAAGGCGCTACTTCGGCGGGCTAATGATTGATTTTGGTCGCTACCTATTGCCCTGAGTTCTTCTTCAGTAGGAATCATCAGCCCATCATCGGCGATCATCTTTCCGATCGCCTCACCGTAGCCGAGGCCTTCATATGCTCCAACGGCTAGGCCGAGGTTGAGGTACAGCCCCGTCTCCTCCCATGTGCCAAACTTCCCTTCGGCAACGTTTGCTTTCACGTCTTCACTGGAGCGCCCTTGGTAGGCGAACTCCCAATCGTGGATGATTCCCGCCCCATTTGTAGCAAGGTGGGTGAAGTATCCTTCACTGGCGAAACGGCCTAAGAGCTGACCAAGGCCATTTTTAATTGTGTGAGCCCCAAAGGCTAGGATGACTGGCCGCTCGTTCTTTCTTGCGTGAAGAATTTCATCACTGAGTTCGTCAATCCACCGAGCTTGTTCATCATTAAGGGCAAACGAGGCTTTTTGGGGATCAATATTCGCCTCTTCGATGAACACCTTGTTCATTCGTTGCTCGAGCGGATAGTACGTCATTTGACTTCGGTCAAAGATTTTATTCATGACGCGTCCCACCCTAGGAGGGTTATTAGGTCCTTGATGTGAGTAAAGTCTGAAATCAGGGCGCTCGCCCCACCAAGGATAAGGCGTTGCCGCTTCGCGAGGTTTTCCCCACTGCGGCGGTTTTCATCACTTAACAGCCCAATTGCCAGAACTCCCCGGCTGCGCGCCTCGCGCATTTCGACTGGGCCATCCCCAAAGACAATGATATCATCTTCCTGCCCAGCAAGCGATGTGATCATCTTCGCTAAGACTACTTTTTTTGGATCTTCATCGATCTTTCCCACTGAACCAAAGATTCGCCCTTCAAAGAGGTGCCCATACCCAAGTAAGGTTGCTTCATGAATGACATCGTCTTGGTCGGTTCCACTGGCGAGGTAGAGCTTCACTCCCTTTTGGTGGAGGTAGTGGAGAAACTCAATTGAGCCAGCCATCGTCACGTCTGTTGGAGCAATCGTGTTATGTTGAACTCCTTCTTTTTTATCAGCAATCATCGCTAGGAGCTCTTTATTGTACACATCCTTATACCCTTGGGCGCTTAGGATCTTATCAGCGGGAACAAAGCCGTAGCGCTCAACCATCTCGCGAAGGTAGACCATCTGCTCGATTGTTTGGATACCGGTGGTCTGGTCGATAAAGCGGTGGATCTCGTCGTCAAGGTCCGCTCGCTCTTCATCGGTAAGATTCGCTAATTCTGAACCTACAATTGCACTCTTCATCACCTTCGCCATCACAGCTTCCCACCCAGCGCGCATCGTTGAGATCGTCCCGTCGTGGTCGAAGATAGCAATCTTTGGGAGAGCTCGTTTGGGTATTTCATCGATGATCTCAATGGTTTTGCTTGAATCGAAGATTCGCGTACGCTCATCACTTGCCTTGATCGGATTATACCGCCACGCGGCACGAGCACTGAGTGCAAGGAGCTCATCCGGTGTTGGGTGGCCACACCCATAGAGGGTCAATAATGATTGTGCCCCACTGAGGTTCCCAAGAATGATGCCTTCTTCTAAACTCGCCCCGCGGCTCATTGAAAGAACTAAGGCGGCAAGGAACGCATCCCCTGCCCCAACGATGTCAATTTGTTGAGAGAAGTGAACCCCTAAGACAGAGCAGTACGTCGTACCATCAAACCCAGCAGCGCCATTCTCACCAAGAGTGACAACGGTAGGTCGATTAAAGTAGTGATAAAGCGCCTTGGTGAGGTCCTCAGTCGATAGTTCATCAAATGCAGGATCAAGGCTCCGTCCTTCAGTTTCATTAAGCTTGTGAATCGCGTGACGGTAGACGCTGTTTAATTTTCGACAGTCAGCAATCCAGAGGACTTTTTCTTCAAACTCATAAAGAAGACTACTGAGCTCTTTTTGGAACGCTTCGTTATGAAGGCCCTGGGGGACTTGCTCATTGATGATAATCGCATCGTAGTGATCAATCTTCGAACGAAGGGTAGAAAGTAGGTTCTGAATCGATTCATCACTGGGAATATTGAAGTTTCCACTATCGTAGCGGGGGTGCTCAGCACCACGTTCAAAGACTTTGTGGTAAACGTGAGTGGCCCACCCTTTCTCTTGACGTTGAACTCCATCAACATTCAAGCCTTCTTTTTCTAAAAGAGAGGTAAGCACATCACCGTAGAGGTCACACCCCACGATCCCGTACATATCCACCCGTTCAGAACCGAGGGTTTTGAGGTTCAATCCAACGTTACACCCACCACCAAGACTCGCATTCGTCTGAGTGACCGAGTACGTTTGAAGGCCCGTCTCAACGGAAATCTCACCGCCTTCGGTAGTAACCTGGTACGCCAAATCAAGGCATAAGTCGCCGATGACTGCGATAGCAACGGGGGAGCCTGAGGAAATAAATGTCTGTACAACGTCTGTATTCTGCATAATGAAACCGCTTACATTTGTATGATAGGCCCTACAGTTGCTCCTGTCAACATAAAGATTGACACCGGATCGTAAAATCCCTAAGGTCTAATTATGAAGCATAAGACGATCAGCGATATCGCCCGGGAAGCGGGGGTATCGAAGGCTACCGTCTCTCGAGTCCTCACCCACCCAGAGTTGGTTAAACCAGCAACTCAAGCGAAAGTGCGAAAGGTGATGGAGAAGCATCAATACGTGCCCAACCACCTCGCCCAAAGCTTGGCGGGCAACCCAACGAAAACCATCGGGGTTGTTATTGATGAGTTATCTAACTTCTTCTTCATTGAAGTTGCTGAAGGGATTAATAACATCCTCTCCCCCCTAGGGTACTCGATGCTCCTTGTCTCTTCTCGGTGGATTGAAAGCGAAGAGACTCGTCTTGTTCAATCGCTCATCTCCAGTCAAGTCGATGGCGTCCTCCTCGCCCCCTTAACAAATGAAGGTAAGGCCCTACACCTCCTCCAAGCAAATCAAATCCCCTGTGTGATCATCAACCAAATCCCCCTTGAAGAGTCCCTTTCGTTTGTAACGGGTAACGACCTTCAAGGGGGGAAGATTGCCGCGACGTTAGTGAACGAGCAAGAAGCGGATCAAGTGCTGATAATCACGGGTTTTGCCCACCAAAGTATTGAAGATCGGGTCACGGGCTTTACCCAAGGCCTCGAGGAGCGCTTTGATGTAAAGCGCTACCGCTTCGTTGAAACCCAAAGGGATGGAGCAGCGCTTGTTTCAACGCTCATTGAAGATGAAGCGATTATGACAAAGAAGACGATTCTCTTTGTCACTAACGACAACGTGGCTATTGGAATAGTAAATGAGTTGGTGGAGCAAGGAGTTTCAATCCCTGATCAAGTTGCAGTAATTGGCTACGATAATATTCGCGCTTCCTCTTTTTGCCGCGTCCCACTTACGACGGTGAGTCAATCAACAGTGAACATTGGGGAGCTTGCAGCAACAACGCTTATTGAGCTCATCACCAAGGTACGGAGTGAAGCGCTTCACCACCTCGTTGAGCCAGCCTTAGTCCGACGCCATTCATTGTAGAAGAATCAGTCAAATCTCCACAGTCAGGATAAGCTAATCACTCACTTTTATGGTATACTCGCCGTGGAGGTTTAGATGCACACACTCGATATTAATGGAATTTGGCAACTCGCCCCTGCAGACTCCCATGCGATTGCCCCTCACTGTTCCTATTTCCTTGATCACCCCTTTATTCCTTGCACTCTGCCGGGAGATATTCACACCGCCTTATTAGAACATGGGCTCATCGTTGACCCCTTTGTTGGGACGAATGAGCTTGCAATACAGTGGGTTGGGCAAGCTGATTGGCTCTTAGAAAAGACGTTCACCATCACCGAAGAAGATCTTCACAGTGGCCGAGCCCACGTAAGCTTCACGATGGCTGACACGATGATTACCGTTATGGTGAATGGCCAAACTGTTGGCTCGATGTACAACCAATTCCGACGGTGGCGCTTTGACATCCATGATGCGCTCACCCTCGGGGAGAATACAATCACCCTTCGCTTCCAAAGCGCTGAAGCTGCGGCAATCGCGGTCAATGAAACACTGCCCTACCCGATTCCCTACTCCCTTTATCCCGTCTATGCGAAGCACCGGAACTTGATTCGAAAGACCCAGTGTCACAGCGGGTGGGATTGGGGTCCGTGTGTCTTAGCCTTTGGGATCTATGAACCGATCGGCTTGGAGTTCGTAGCCGAAGGCTTCATCGAAAGTGTTAAGTTCACGACAACAGAGACGGGCCCCCATGCGTTTGAAGCGCTCATTGAAGTTGAGTACCTTCCCCTTCAGCACAATGAAACCCTTGAATTTGCTGCTACCGTTGCTAATACAAGAACTACTGTAACCCACACCTTTGGCCCAGGGCTCTCAAACACGGTGCAATTAACACTCAATGTGAGTGATGTACAGCGCTGGTACCCCAACGGTGAAGGCAAGGCGGTTCTCTACCCCCTTGAAGTCCAAGCGGGAAGTGAGCGAGTTACTCGTCTCGTTGGCTTTAGAAGCCTTGAAGTAGAAACCCTTGAAGATGAAGAGGGAGGCAAGTCGCTAACCTTCGTTGTAAACGGAGAGCGAATCTTTGCCAAAGGGGCGAACTGGATTCCCATCGACTCCTTCCCCAAGCGAATGACTAAGGACCGCTATGAGTACCTTCTTCAATCGATGGTTGATGCGAATATGAATATGGTTCGCCTCTGGGGTGGCGGGATGTATGAGCATCAGGAGTTCTACGACCTCTGTGATGAAAAAGGCATCCTTATCTGGCACGATATGATGTTCAGCTGTGCGATGTACCCCGCAACGGAAGATTTCCTTCTAAATGTTGAAGAGGAGATTCGCTATCAAATCACTCGCCTCCAAGCCCACCCCTCGATCGCCCTGTGGTGTGGAAACAATGAAGACCTTGGTGCAATCACGTGGTATGAAGAGTCACGCAAGAACATGCTTCGCTACGTTGTCGATTACGACCGCCTCAACGAAGGGGTTGTTGGTAAGACGATTAAAGCAACAGACCCATCGAGGCGCTGGTGGCCCTCCTCCCCTTCAAGTGGTGAAGGTGAGTACACCGATAACTGGTCCAACGACAAACGAGGGGACATGCACATCTGGAGCGTGTGGCACGATGGTAGTCCTTTTGAGCGCTACTACACCTACACCCCCCGGTTTGTCAGTGAGTTCGGCTTCCAATCGTTCCCTTCGCTTTCAACCGTCGAAACGTACGCTGAGGCGGATATGCACAACCTCACCAGCGTGGTGATGGAGCACCATCAGAAGAATCCTCGGGGAAACTCAATCATCATCGAGAACTTCACCCGCTACTACCGCCTTCCGACGAGCTTTGAGCAACTCCTCTACCTCTCCCAAGTCCAGCAGGCGCGGGCGATGAAGATTGCCATTGAGTACTGGAGGAGCCTCTATGGGCACACGATGGGTACCCTCTTTTGGCAGCTCAATGATATTTGGCCCGTCGCTTCGTGGTCCTCGATCGACTACTACGGCAAATGGAAACTCCTCCACTACGCCGCTCGGCGCTTCTACGAGCCAATCCACCCGATCATCTACATGAAGGAGGATGGCCTTGTTGAGATCTTTGTTGTGAATGATAGCAACCGAACTCTGAGTGACGAAGCGAAACTCAGTGTGAAGTACTCTACCTACGAGGGACATAAAGTTGGTAAGAGTGAGTACCCCTTAACGATTACAGCACGCTCTTCAATGCACGTCGCCACGATTGACTTGAATAAGAAGAGCAAGCTTGACCGCAGCAACACGTTTATTTACGTGAAGCTAAAAAGTGATGAGCTGTACATGGAAAACACGCTGATGCTTGAGAAGCCAAAAGCGTCAAAACTCCAAGACCCGCACATCAACACATCCGTTGAGCAAACCCCCGGTGGCTTTGCGATCACCGTCAGCTGCCAATACCCCGCCTTCGAAGTTGCTTTAG
>JBBADN010000004.1:0-28060 GCA_041656455.1 Sphaerochaeta sp.
AGACGCCTGTACGGGCACACATCGATCCGCGGTACCCAAAGCCGACGTTCAAAGATGAGCCGTAGGTGAGCGGATGCATTAATGGACTTGCTGTTCCCATTAAGACGCCTTCGGGGGTGAAATTGACGTTGGGGTGGGCGACTAAGGGGTTGCCATCAAACTGAAGGTACGAGGAAGCCTCGATTTCGCTCATTCCTTCTTTGAGGTTAAGGAGCATGTGTTGTACTCCTCGTGAAGCCTTCGCCCCGGCAAGCTCAAGAATTGCCAGTTCATCGACATCGACAGTCGTGCGGATTCCATCGTGGGCGTTGATTAACAAATCGGTTGCGTTGAGCACGTTTTTTGGATCGACGATGGTGTAGAGCGAAGTGACGAGGTAGTGCGGTACATCACTCATGTACGCTGGATTTGCGCCTTCAACCGAACGGAAATACTTCCAGCCGATGAGGCCGATTCGACTACTGCTGGTAATACCTGCCTTCTCATACGATTGACTTAGGATGTTCTTTGTTTCCGCTACCCGCTCTTGACCCATGAGGCTGAACGATTGGTAGAGGACGAGATCAAGGTGGTAGGGGATGAGCTTGGCGTAGCTGTAGCCTTCATTGCCCACCAGGAGGATCGGTTCACTCTTGCGCGTAAGGATCAAGAGCGCTTCTTCAAAGCGCGGGTCAAAGCCAGTGAAGTAGGTAAGGTTCGCAAAGTGCTCGCGATCGGCGTAGATAACGAGGTGGGTGTAGCCCGCCTCATCTGCTTTGGTGAGCGCTTTTTCAATGCGGCTGTGATACACCGCTGGGCGATGAACATCAGTAATTGATTGGTGCAGTTGCTCAAAGCGCAGCGGCTCAATTGTTTTGGTAATAATTTTCATGGGTGCTCCTTATTTCGGGGTATCCACTGCATATCATCAACTTAGGAGGAGGAATAAGTCAAGAAGAATTGATGACATAGTCAAGAGATAGAGGCTATCAGGGGTGTAACAAGAAGAGTTTATCTTCTTTTCTTGCATCCCCTTGACGTTCGTGTCGATAATGAGCATAATAATCCGGTAATTACAAAACCACAGGGGCTTGGCCCCTAGGTAAGGAGCTCTACAGTGCCTTGTGGAAGAAAAAGAAAAAGACATAAGATCGCCACGCACAAGCGGAAAAAGAAACTGAGAAAGAACCGTCACAAGAAAAAGAAATAGGTTCAGTGGCAATCATCGTTAAGAGACCGTCGGATCCTCCGGCGGTTTCTGTTGTTTTGTTGACCTTCATCGGTCAACCGTGGTAAATTCACAAAGACCTCTTTATCCATCCTTGAGGGTGGATCATATAGACCATAAGGAGGAACCATGAGAGATTATGAGTTCACCGTTATTCTCGTCGCGGACGAGGATAAAACAAAGGCCGGCTTGGAAGCAGTTACCACCGCCTTTGCAAATGCTTCGGTAGAGATTACCAAGCAGGAAGACATGGGCGTTAAATTCCTCGCCTATGAAATCAAGAAGCAGGACAAAGGACACTACGTCTACTTTGAAATGAAAGCAGATCCCGCTTCCATCACAGGCTTTGAGCAAGAATTTAGACTTAACGCCAACATCCTTAAATATCTGTTCGTAAACGCCGAAAATTAACCCCGTAGGGATTGGAGTATTAAGATGGCAAATGATATGAACGTAGTCGCATTAGTAGGACGCCTCACCCGGGACAGCGAGCTTCGCTACACCCAAGGAGGGATGGCAATCGCCCGCTTCTCACTAGCAGTCAACCGGCGAAAGAGGACGGCTGATAACCGCTGGGAGGACGAAGCTAACTTCTTCGACTGCGCGATGTTCGGCAAGAGCGCTGAATCCGTTAACCAATACTTGGAACGAGGTCGGCAAGTGTCGGTCATCGGCGAACTGAGGCAAAACCGCTGGGAACAGGATGGTCAGAGCCGCAGCAAAGTAGAAATCATTGTTAATTCTTTACAACTCCTTGCGAGCGCTGGTGGTGGCCAAGGTGGCCGCAGTGACGCTCAGGCGTATAATCAAGCTCCCGCCCGGCAACAAGAAGCCCCACCCATTGAATATGGGGGACCGGAGCAGTTTGATGACGATCAGATTCCGTTCTGATTTGATGTAATAGGAGAAAAATGATGCGCGACGAACATAACGACGCAATGATGAATGATATGGATGGACGTGGTGGGCGTGATCGCCGCAGCCGCCGTCCCGCCTTCCGAAGAAAAGTATGTAAGTTCTGTACCTCACCGCAGGGACCTGACTACAAGAATCCTGAGCAGCTTCGCCGGTATGTTACCGAGCGGGGGAAGATTCTTCCTGCCCGGATTACTGGAAACTGTGCCAAACACCAACGGGCAGTTACTCGTGAAATTAAGCGAGCCCGGGTGCTTGCGTATCTTCCCTTTGAGAAGAAATAAGTCAAGAACGCTATGAACCAAAGCCACCGTGCGCCAATTGTGAAGATGACCTTAGGAGTGAGTGCTGTAAGCTTCTTCCTTTCTCAGGTTACGATTGGAAACTTTCTCTTCACGATTCCGCTTATCGCCCTCGCCCCCCGATTCTTCAATCGCAAACAGGCGTTGATTCCTGTTGGGATTGTTGCACTCGCTGTGGCAATTATTGAGCTGGTCCGATCCAGCGGATTCGCTTCAGCTGAAAGTCGAATCCTCGGGATCATCTCGCTCTTTATTCCGGCGATCTTGCTCATTGCCAGCGTGGTTTGGATTCTCCTCGATGGCTATCCCTTATTTATTCGCTACCTCGCCTCCGTCCTCTTTGGGGTCGTGGCATCGTTGGTAGTGGTCATTTGGTTTAGCTCCCCAAGTGAAGCGGCTCTCCGCGTTGATCGGGTTATGAACGAGAGCTTTAAAGCCCTCTTTACCCAGCTTAGCGCCTCAACGATTCAAAATGATGCAACACTCAATCTTCTGTATCGCTCAATGGTCATGATTCTCGGTGCAATTCTTGCTCCGATGGTGATGATGTTGGTTGGATTCGCCTCCTACATGGCGCTCTCCTTCCAAAACCGCAATAAAGAGGAACGGTTTGTTGTTTCTTTCAGTCGAGTTCGAATCCCAGAAGTGATGATTTGGGTCTTTTTAGGCAGTTGGACGGTTGTCCTCATGTTCATTCTTTCTAAGAGTGGCTACCTCCCTCTTGCGTTATCCCTTCAGCTCGCCTTAGCAGTTAGCGTCTTGTACGCAATTCAAGGCTTTGCGATCATTCTCTTTTGGTTAGTAAAACGAAACCTCGCCCACAGCGCCAGTCGCTTGGTGATCATGGCTTTATTCTTGATTGTTCTCATACCAGGGTTGAACGTACTGGTTGTCTTTGCCCTCCCACTGTTGGGGGTGACGGAGACTTGGATTGCGTATAGAAGAAATGTGTAAGGAGTATTCCTATGAAGATTATTCTTAATCAGGATGTCGCGAATCTCGGTGAAGAAGGCGATATCGTAGTTGTAAAAGATGGATATGCCCGCAACTTTTTACTGCCTCAAGGCATGGCAGTGTTGCATAATAAAGCAAATTTAGCAGTGTTTGCCTCTCGGGCAGCGGCAATTGAAAAGCGGAAAGAAGAGAAGCGCAAAGCGAGTGCTTCGCTGCGTGATAAGCTCAGCGAACTGGAAATTAAGCTCGTTGTCACCGCTGGTGAGAGCGGCCGCCTCTTCGGGTCAGTGACGAACCAAATGGTTCAGAACGAACTGGCAAAGCTTGGCTATGAAGTTGAGCGGAAGAAGATTGAAGTGCCAACCCACACGATCAAGATGACGGGCACCTACTTTGTGAACGTTCGCCTTTATGAAGGTGACACTGCTGAGATTAAGCTCGTTGTTGCCAGTGAAGGTGTTGAGAAGGCACGAATCGCCGCTGAGCAAAAAGCGGAAGCTGCCGCTCAAGCAAAAGCCGAAGCTGAAGCCGCAGCAGCTGCTGCTGAAGAAGCCGCGAACGCTGCTGCTGAAGAGGTAGTTGAAGAGACTGCCGAAGAAGCCACCGAAGAGGTGACTGAGTAATTGTGATGGCACCAAGCAGCATACAGGGACGAGTTCCTCCTCAAAATGAAGAAGTTGAACGCGCCGTCCTTGGAGCAATTCTCCTTAATGAGCGAGTGTTAGCGGATGTCGCTGACATCCTCGCTCCGGGGGATTTTTATAAAGTTGCTCACCAACAGCTGTTTGGCGCAATCCTTTCCTTTAAACAAGAAAGCTCTGAGGCGTTAGACCTTATTACGTTAAACGCCTATTTAAAGAGCAAAGCGCTCGTTGAGCAGTGTGGTGGACCTGCGTACATCGCTGGCTTAACGAGTGACGTTCCTTCCACAACGAGTGCGGCGTATTACGCACAAATCCTCAAAGGGTTAAGCCAACGGCGCAAGCTTCTCCTCTACACGTCACTCCTTCGGGATAAAGCGTTTGATGAGTCGCAGGATATTCAGAAAGTCATCGATGAAGGGGAGCAGGAACTCAGCGTCCTTTCCAATGAAGCTGCTGGTAGTGACTCCTACCACAAGATTCAAGATTTAGTTCAAAACCTCATTCTTGATATTGAAGATCGCGCCGCCAGTGGGGTGAAGCACGGTTTTGATAGTGGCTACACCTCTCTCGATGCGATCACCGGGGGCTTTAAGAAACAAGAGTTCATCATCGTTGGCGCTCGTCCTTCAATTGGTAAGACGGCGTTCGCCCTTTCGATCGTGCTGAACATGCTCATTAAGAAGCGCTACCGCGTTGGCTTCTTCAGCCTTGAGATGAGTGCAGCAAGTTTAATGGAGCGCCTCTTAGCAGGACACAGCCGCGTCGATTTCTCCCACATCCGTAAAGCAACGTTGAAGAACAGCGAGATGGCGGCGATCGTTGACGCCTCCTCAGCGCTCTATGATTCCCAGCTCTTTATTCAAGACACCCCCAATATGAAGTTGATGGAGCTCCGCGCCCAAGCGAGGCGAATGAAGCTTGAGCACGATGTACAGGTAATCTTCATCGATTACATCGGCTTAATGGACGCTGAGGCGGACTCCCGAGTTCCCCGACACGAACAGATCTCCATTATTAGCCGATCATTAAAGCAGCTCGCCCGCGAGTTGGATGTTCCTATCATCTGTCTCTCTCAGGTGGGGCGCCAGGCGGATGGTATTGAGCCTAAGCTCGCCGACTTACGCGACTCTGGCTCCATTGAGCAAGACGCTGACGTGGTGATTCTTCTACACCGTGATGTGACGAAGCTGCGAACTGACGACGATGAAGATCGCGCTAAATCCAACGTCCAAGAGACAAAAGTCATTATGGCGAAGAACCGAAACGGCGAAACAGGGGTCTTCTCGATCGCCTTCGTGCGCAATATCGTTCGCTTTGAAGATATGGATTCAAGTAGGGCGTACGTAGCCGCGTCCAATCCTAACGCCTAAGGGCGAGTAGGTAGCGCACATCTGAGCCTGCAAGGGCGATAAAGACAACAACGACAAAGAGAATTCCTGCGATCTGTAGGATGTAGTACGTCTTCATCGTAATTGAGCGACGGGTGATGATTCCAAGCAGAGCGATAGCGATTTGAATTCCATCGAAGGCGGGTAGGGGTAAAAGATTAATGACCGTTAATGATATGGAGACAACCCCTAAGAGGTAGAGGAAGGCGTGGAGGCCACTTTTTGCCTCCTGCTCAAAGCCAAGGACGGTAATATCTCCAATTAGGAGCGCCGAGCGAGTAACTCCAGTAACACTTGAGCGCAAATCTCCGTCGCTGCGCAAGAAGAGCGCTTTTAAACTGGCGAGGGTTTGCTGAAGAATCTTTGAGGTTTGCTCAGCGCCGTGGGTAAACGCCAACGTGGTGGGCTTTACCCGCTTTGTTGAAGCGAGTAAAGAGAAGTCGAAGATCGCTTCACCATGTTCCCCTCGGCGCGGATAGAAGGTGATTTGCTTCTCCTCCCCATCACGAAGGACGGTGAGTGTTACGAGGCTTAGCTCACCGTTGAGGGTAGCGAGTAAATCGAGGTGGTTGTGAACCACCGTTCCTTGGGAGATGATGATCCGATCTCCTTTATGTAGGCCCGCTTCTTTCTCAGCGGAGAAGGAGCGGACATTCCCTACGATCGGCTCTTGAATGACCGATAAGCCGTAGCGGTACGTCCCATCACTATTCGCTTCTCCTTCCACCCAGTAGTGGAAGCTTTGCTCGTGGCGTTCAACGGTAATTAAATGACTCTCTTTTAACGGAAGAATCTCTTCAACGCGCTCCCACGTGTCAATCGTTTCGCCATCTAAGGCGATGATTCGATCGTTGATGCGAATCCCTGCCTCATAAGCAGGGCTTGTTACATCGCTGCCAAAAAGCTCTGGGTAGGCAGTGACGGGGGTGACGATCGCATCAGTGGCGAGCACTTCAAAGGGCATGAACGCTAAGATCGTGTACATGAGGAAGGCGAAGAGCAGGGAGAAGAGAGGCCCGCCGAGGTAGGTGATGAGTCGTTGAAGGTTCGTAGCTGCGAAGAGCGAGCCATCTTCAATGAGGTGGTCTTTTCCTTCTTTCAGGGAGCGGCGGAGGTCATCAGAGCCTTTTAGGCGGCAGTACCCCCCAACAGGGAAGAGGGAGAGACGCACTTCAACGTCTCCGAGTTGCTTCGAAAGAAGGGCGGGGCCAAAGCCAAATGAAAAGACTTCTACATCGATGTTATTAAGACGAGCAGCGAGATAGTGGCCGAATTCGTGAATCAGGACAACAATGGTAATCCCTGCTAAGCCGATGAGGTATTTAACGATTTGGGCGAGAAGGTACGTCACACGAGGTTCCTGCTAACCGAGCGAACGACGCCATCTAAGGCGATCACTTCGGCGATGGAAGAGGGAGTGTGGGTCCAATCGTGGGTAAGGGTCTCTTCAACGATGGCGATGAGGCGAGGGTAGGAGATGCGTTTATTCAAGAACGCTTCAACGGCGACTTCGTTGGCGGCATTAAACGCCAATGGATAGCCGCCTTTTTTATTCAGAACATCGTAGCCTGCTTGAAGAAGGGGAAAGCGTTTATAATCAACGGCTTCGAAGGTAAGGCTGAGGTTTGTAAAGTCCAGTGGCTCAACGAGGGCGCTACTCATACCGGTGAGGGCGTTTATGATGGGCAGGGCCATCGTAGGATACCCCAGTTGAGCGTAAAGTGCCCCGTCGCGGGTGCGGATTATCGAGTGGACGATCGACTGAGGATGGATGACTACTTCAATCTGCTGGGGGTCGAGGCCAAAGAGGAAGGACGCTTCGATGACTTCAAGTGCTTTATTAGCCATCGTTGCTGAATCGATTGAGATCTTCTTGCCCATTTGCCACGTTGGGTGGGCGAGGGCGTCTTCAACGGTAATCGAGTCAAAGGTTGCGAGGTCGCGACTGCGAAACGGCCCGCCACTTGCCGTGAGGACGATTGAGGCGAGCTCGCCTGGCTTTCTCATCTTCACCAGTTCATAGATCGCTGAGTGTTCACTATCAACAGGGATAATCTTTGAGTTGTGTTTTTTGGCGAGGGCAAAGAGAAGATTCCCCCCACAGACGATCGATTCTTTATTCGCTAAGGCGAGGTCTGCCCCTGCTTCTAACGCGGCAACGGATGCCTTAAGGCCATCAAAGCCAGCAATTCCATTGAGGACGATATCAGCTTCCACCTCATTGAGCATCGCCGTTAGGCCGTCGTAGCCGCTGTAGATTCCATCTATTGGTTGAGCAGTAAGGCAGCTTGCTGGTACATCAAACTCAGCGGCGAGTTCACTAAGGCGTTTGGCGTTGGTGTGGGCAGAGAGCGCTACAATATCGAGATGTAGGTCGCTTCGTGAGCGAAGTACTTGGAGGGCGGTTGTTCCAATCGAGCCGGTAGCTCCGAGGATTGCAACACGCTTCTTCATACAGCCAGGATGGCGAGGAGGAGGGTGAAAATGGGGCCAGCAAAGAGCATCGAATCAATGGAGTCGAGTAAGCCTCCTCGTCCAGGAATTAAAGACCCACTATCTTTCATCTTTGCTGATCGTTTAAACGCTGATTCAACTAAGTCACCGATATTCGCAGCGATAGCAACAACGCCGCTGATAATAAGGGTATTGGTAAGCGAGAGGGTTTTTTGAAGCGAAGGGATGAAATATGCAAACGCTCCGCCGATGATAATTGCTGCGAGGATACCGCCGATGAGGCCGGCGATTGATTTATTAGGGCTCACGCTCGCCCAACCTCGGTTATTCTTCCCAAGAGTCATCCCAAAGACGTAGGCGAAGATATCGTTGCCAAAGATGATGAGGAAGAAAAGGATTAAGAGGGCAGTGGCGTTTTCAAAGACGGTGATGCGCTGAATAAAGGTGATGAGTAAGCCCGGGTAGAAGAGGATGAAGACCCCACTCGCCATTCGGATGAGGGAGTGTTCGTAAGAGTCTTTCTTTCCGATGAAGAGCTCAGCAGTTACGACTGCTAATGTGAGGACGATGAAGACATCGTAGGTAAGCTCGATCGTGGGAAAGTAATTAATTTGAAGCCACTGGGCTACGGGCAGAAGAGCAGGAAGGATGATCGGAAGTTTTATTGAAGAACCAAGAGCACTTTGAGCGAGGCCCCGAAGCTCATGGGCTCCCCCCAGCGCCACGAGGATAGCAAGGACGCTCAAGGCGAGGTAGGAGGCGTGGGGTAAGAAGATAATAAGGGAGAAGAGGGCAGTTGGGGCAATAATTGACGTAAGCACCCGTTTCATCGTTGAATTCATCCAATCCCCCCATAGGTCCGCTTGCGCAATGCGAAATCATTCATGATTGTTTGAACTTCAAGAGCTCCCCACTCTGGCCAAAGGGCATCATAAAACGCTAATTCAGCGTACGCGCTCTCCCAGAGTAAGAAGTTGCTGAGCCGCTTTTCACCCGCGCTTCTGACAATCATATCTACCGGTGGAAGTTCAGGCAAGTCTAAATTACGAGAAATAGCTTCTTCAGTGATGGAAATGTTCTCATTAATGAGGCGATTGACGCTTCGGACGATCTCATCACGCCCTCCGTAGTTGATCGCGATGATAGCTGTGATCCGATCGTGGTCTTTCGTCGCTTCAACAGTATCGGCGATAACCTTTTGTACTTCAGGGGGTAGGTCTTCGAGATTTCCTTTAGCAAGGATACGAATTTGATGGGTTCGATAGAAGCTTAACTCCGCTAAGAGCTTGCTCGTGAAGAGGCGCATTAAGTATGCGACCTCCTCTTCACTGCGTTTCCAATTCTCTGTTGAGAACGCGTAGAAGGTGACCCACTTGATCTGTACATTGGCTGCTTCAATAATGACTTTTTTTAGCGCCTTTAATCCCTCAAGATGACCGGCGGTCCGAGGCAGGTTGCGTTTTTTCGCCCACCTGCCGTTTCCGTCCATGATTATCCCAAGGTGATTAAGACCAAAGTGGTCAGCTACCATCCGTTAGATCTCCATGATCTCCTTCTCCTTTTCGTCGGAGAGGGCATTGATCTTCTCTACATGTGAATCGGTGAGCTTTTGCACGCGATTTTCCCCGTCTTTGAGTTCATCTTCGCTGATATCGCTTGCTTTCTCAAGCTTCTTCAGCTCATCAATCGCTTCACGGCGAATGTTTCGGATGGCAACTCGTGATTGCTCGGCGATGTTCTTGGCGGTTTTAACCAAGCTCTTACGCCGCTCCTCATTCAATGGTGGGAAGTTGAGGCGAATTAATTTGCCATCGTTGTTTGGGGGAAGGTCTAAATCACTCTTTAAAATTGCTTTTTCAATGAGCGGTAAGAGACTCTTATCCCACGGTTGGATGACGATCGTGCGCGCCTCAGGGGTACTGATGGTTGCAACTTGGTTCAGCGGGGTTTCCGAGCCGTAGTAGTCAACTCGAATTCGATCAAGCAGGGAGGCAGAAGCGCGGCCGGTGCGGAGCGTGGCAAATTCCCGCTCAAGGCTCTCAACCGATTTCTGCATCTTTGTTTCACAGCTTTCCAATACGTTGTGCATGACTCCTCCAATAAAGTCACCACTCACAGTGGTGAGTGGTGATGAACTAAAACACTCTTATACAGCGCAGGCAGCCCAACCGGCTTTAAGGTAGGCGTAATCGACAACTTCGATGGTCCCACCAAGGGCCTTGCTGAGCGCTTGGGTCTTTTGAGCAACAGTAACGCTATCGTCCTTGACGAAGCTCTGGTCGAGGAAGCAAATCTCGCTTAGGTGCTTTGCAAGCTTACCCTTGACGATGCCTTCAACGACTTTTTCCGGCTTGTCGAGTTTTGCTGCTTGAGCGGCGAAGATCTCAACTTGGTCGGCGATGTACTTCTCGTCAACTTTGTCGCGGCTGAGGTACATAGGGGTGAAGGCGGCAACGTGGAGGGCCAAGTCATTGGCGAACTCTTTGACCTCAGCGTTCTCGAAGAGGGCAGGGTCGTTTGCCTTAAGCTTCACTAAGACTGCGAGGGAGCCTTCACCGTGGGTGTAGCTCGCCGCATATTCGTCACTGGCGATATCGTAGACGGTGAGGCTTGCTAAGCTCATGTTCTCTTTGATGATGGAGATTAAATCAGTGACTAACGCATTCAGTTCGTCATTGATCGTCGTGTAGCCCTTTTCTAAGGCAACGGCACAAATCTTCTCACCAAGGGCGATGAACTCTTTGTTCGTGGCGACGAAGTCCGTCTCACACGTAAGGCTGATCATCACTGCTTTGTCTTTTGCAATGCTAACGAAGACTCGGCCATTATCGGTGGCGCGGTCTTGGCGTTTTGCAACAGCAGCAAGACCCATTTTCTTCAAGATCTTTTCAGCTTCAGCGAAATCACCATTCGCTTCGGTGAGCGCTTTCTTACAATCCATCATTCCAGCTCCGGTCGCATCCCGGAGTTTCTTTACCAAATCAGCGGTAATTACCATATATGTGCACTCCTACTTAGTCGTTATACAAAGTCTCATCTTCATCGTCTTCTTCACTCACACTCTCTTCAGCAACGACTTCTTTCTCTTCAAAATCAGAGAAATCGGCGTCATCTTCAGTGGAGTAGACGATGGACTCTTCTTCATCTTCCTCTTCTTCGTCTTTCGCGGCTGCGGGCTCTTCAACGTACTCATCCTCATCACCGAGGCTCTCAATGATCTGAATGCCTGCTTCGTTGTCAGCGTCGATTACAGCGTTGGCAATAATCTCGACAAAGAGGCTGATCGCGCGAATTGCATCATCGTTGCCGGGGATCGGGTAGGTGATGTAGGTAGGATCACAGTTCGTATCAACGACGGCAATAACGGGAATGCCGAGGCGGGTTGCTTCCGCGATTGCAATCGCTTCTTTCTTCGTATCGATGACAAAGATCGCTCCAGGAAGCTCCTTCATCTCCTTGATTCCACCAAGGTTCTTCTCCAGCTTCTCTTTCTGCTTCTCTAAGAGGGAGATTTCCTTCTTGGTGAGGGAACCAAAGGTGCCATCATTTTCCATCCGCTCAATCTTCTTGAGGGTGGCAATTGAACGCTTAATGGTTGAAAAGTTGGTGAGCATTCCACCGAGCCAACGATGGTTGACGTACGGCATGCCACAGCGCTGAGCTTCGGTTTCGATCGCTTGCTGGGCTTGTTTCTTTGTTCCAACAAAGAGAACGCTCTTTCCTTGTTTGACAACAGCACGAACTGCGTCATACGCCTCGACGATACACGCTGAGGTCTTCTGTAAATCGATGATGTGAATGCCGTTTCGTTCGCTAAAGATGAAACGGGCCATTTTCGGATTCCACCGTTTGGTTTGGTGGCCGAAGTGTACGCCTGACTCAAGCAGGCTCTTCATGGTTACTACGGACATAATCCTCCTCATTGACGCACCAAAGGTACGTCACCCTTCTCCTATTACACACCTTGCGGTGGAGATTTCTCTACCATTCTGGCAGAGCTTTGGCTAGTATCCCAAAAATTTGATTCATTGGCAAGCCTATTACCGTAGATTCATCACCAGTAATAGATTCCACAAGCTCTTTGCCCAATCCTTGGTAGCGGTACGAGCCCGCCGCTCCAACCCATTCATTGGTATCAAGATACGAATCAATTGCGTGCTTCGTTAATTCTTTGAATTGAACCTCGGTCCGATCAACGCCAGTGTAGGTGGAGCCATTGGCCCATAGTGTCCACGCCGAAAAGACGCTGTGAGTCTTTCCACTGAGGGCAGTAAGTTGGCTGCGCGCCGCTTCTTTATCCAACGGTTGACCTAATTCATCGTTTTGAAACGCTAAGAGGGTGTCACTCGCTAAGACTGGGTAGGCGGGGTTGGGCTCAAGAAGAAGAAAAGAGTGGAGCTTGCGCTGAGCGAGGAGTTGCACGCTTTGGCTGACGGAAGTGCGAATGTGCTCCTCATCACTTAAGGTCGGGCGAATGATTACTTCAAAGCCCGCTTCTTCTAACAGGAGCTTTCGCCCGAGCGATTTTGAAGCGAGAATAATCGTCTTACCCATACAGCTCCTCCTCCAAGGCGAGGCGCTCGGCCTCTAGGGAAAGCCACGTCTCTTCTTCTTTGGTGAGCTGCGCTTTTAATGCGTCCTCTTCCTTGACCAGTTTGAGAATCTTTTCTTCAACGGAGTAGTTTTCACTCAAGCTCATGAGCTGCTGGATAGCACTTAGTTCGTGTTCAAGGCGGTCGTGCTCGGCAAGATGTTCTTCACTTTGACGCCGCACTGAGACGAGGCGATTGTGCTTTTGTTTCTCCTCTCGGTACGTCAGTACTTCTTTTTGACGAGGCTCTTCACTCGGTGGGGTCGCAACTGCTTCTTTTTGTTCAAGCTTATAGCTGAAGTACGACCAGTCGCCACGAAAGAGCTCTGGGGGATTTTCTTCAGTGAGGTAGAGGATACTCGTTGCAGCTTCTTGAATGAAGTGCGCATCGTGACTGACGAAGAGGAGTGTCCCATCGTATTTTTTAATCGCTCCAAGGAGCATCTTCTTTGCGGAGATATCGAGGTGGTTCGTCGGCTCATCTAAGATGAGGACGTTTACCGGGTGCATGAGGATTTTTAGCAGCGCTAAGCGGGAGCGCTCACCACCACTTAATACTCCCACCCGCTTAAAGACATCATCGCCGCTGAAGAGGAACGAGCCGAGGTACGTCCTTAGGCGGGGTAGGTCGGCAGTAGAGGAGACCGTTGCGACTTCATCAAGAACTGTCAGTGAATCATCGAGGGTTTGCTTTGCATCTTGGGCAAAGTAGCCAATCTTCACTCCAGCGCCTAACGTCAATGTTCCTTCAAAGTCTTCATCGATTCCGGCGAGGATCCTCAGTAGGGTAGACTTTCCCGTTCCATTCTTTCCCACAATCGCCACCCGCTCACCTTTCGTGATAATCGAGCTAAAGTGTTCAAAGACTGTTAATGAGCCGTAGCGCTTGGTAATATCCTCAAGCTTTAAGACTTGCTTGCCACTGTGCGGGGCAGGGGGGAAGGAGAAGGAGAGACTGCGGAGGTGGTCGGGGATTTCAATCCGCTCAAGTTTTTCAAGCTGCTTAACGCGTCCTTGGACTTGGCGCGCTTTGGAGGCTTTTGCCCGGAATCGCTCGATAAACTCTTCCTGCTTTTTAATTTCAATCTGCTGCTGTTCGTACGCCTTCATCAGCGTCTGAATCTCGACTTCCCGTTGGCTTTCGTATTGGGAGTACGTTCCTTTATAGCGCTTAAGATCGCCGTGGAAGAGTTCAAAGACTTCGTTAATCGTCTCATCTAAGAAGGCGCGGTCGTGACTGACGATCATCACTGATTGAGGATACGCTTTGAGGTAGTTTCTTAGCCAGTAGCGTGCTTCGATATCGAGGTAGTTTGTCGGCTCATCAAGAAGGAGAAGGTTAGGTTTTTCTGCGAGAACTTTAGCGAGTGCGATGCGCATTTGCCATCCACCACTGAACTCACTGCACGGGCGGTTCAAGTCGGAGTCGTGGAAGCCTAAGCCGTTTAGAATGATGGCAATTTCGGTTTTACGGTCGTAGTACCCTTCATGTAAGAGGATCTCGCCTATTTCATGGTTTCGTTCGAGGAGGTAATCAGAGAGTTCATTGTTCGCCAGGCGCTCTTGAATGGAGCGCTGCTCCTCAATGAGGGGGTAAAAGCGCTCATAGGCGAGCTCAACGTGTTCATACGCCGTTCCATCTTCTAAGACGATGTCACTTTGAGGAAGGTAGGAGATCCTCATGTGCTTTGGATGGCTTATTTCAATTGAATCAGCGCTCATCTCCCCGGCGATGATTTTTAATAGCGTCGTCTTACCACTACCGTTCGCCCCGGCCAACGCGGCCCGGGCGCCATCGGCGAGGGTAAATGAAACGTTATTGAGAATTACTCGATCAGCAAATGCAATTGATAACCGCTTAACCTGTACGGTAGCCAAACTCCTTCTCCCTTGGCCAAGCGGGTGTTGATTAGCCCTGCTATAGGCGCTATGATGAAGCTTACCATACCCGCGCTTGCGGTGACAATCCACAGGAGGTTTGCCTTGCTTTGCTTAACGCTCACTGGTTCAACTTTAGCAGCAAACAAAGCGCTCGTGGAGGAAAACCGTTCCTGGATTGATGCTGCGGAGCTTCGCCTCGACTTCCTCGATGAAGATGAGTTAAAAGTCGCTTCAATATTTCCCTCAACTGTCGATCTTCCCATGATTCTTACCTACCGCCGAAAAAGCGATGGGGGTCAGTGTACCATTGGGGAGAAGGAGCGAATCCAAACCCTCTATGAAGTTGCGAAAGGAGCGTGGGCGTACGTTGATATTGAAGAGGACGTTAAAAAGAGTGAGCTTAAAGTAAAGGACCCCCTCTTTGATGGGCGCCTCGACTTTGAAGAAGTCCTGCGTTCGCGAAATATCCCTATTATCCGCAGTTTCCACGACTTTGAAGGGGTTCCTGAGGATCTCTTTGGCCGCATCAGTCGCCTCGCCTCAAAAGGCGATATCCCAAAGGTCGCTGTAACGCCTCAATCACTTTTGGATGTGATCACCCTCTTTCAAGTAGAGGAGCAGCTCCAGCACATTCCTAAAAAGATTATTATCGGGATGGGCCCGTGGGGGATTCCAACCCGGATTCTGTATAAACGCCTTGGCTCAATGGTGAGCTTTGTCAGTGATACCAACGCTGCCCCCGGCCACCTTTCGCCGTGGGTGATGAGTGAGATCTACCGCGCCCGAGAGATTACCCCGCAAACGCACATCTACGGCATCATCGGCAATCCCGTCTACCACACCTCATCACCAAAGATTCACAATCGCGGCTTTGAAGCGATTCGCTACAACGCCGTCTACCTACCGTTCTTAGTTGATTCCGTTCGCTCGTTCTTTAAGCTCGCTGAGCTGTTAAAAATCCGTGGCTTCTCCGTCACGATTCCCCATAAACAAGCAGTTGTTCCGTACCTCGGAAAAACAAGCCGTGAAGTTAAACAAATAGGATCGTGTAACACGGTGGTGCGCATCCAAGGGATGTGGAAGGGAATAAATACCGACTACTACGGCTTCATCACCCCAATTCAAGACCTCATTACCACTAAGCCGATAAAGAGTGCGTTGGTTGTCGGCTGCGGCGGAGCAGCTCGGGCGATCGTCTACGCGCTGATCAACCACGGGGTAAAGGTGACGATCCTTAACCGCACCGTAGAGCGCGCTGAGCGCCTCGCCCAAGAGACGATGAGCGCCTTCGACTCCTTAGAAAACGCCCATCGGTACAATGGGAACGTTGACTTAGTCGTTCAAACGACCAACGTAGGAATGGGGGAGCTTGAAGGGGTGAATCCAATTTCTTCCTTTGAGTTTAGCGGCAGCGAGCTCGCCTATGAGTTGATTTACGAACCCAAAGAGACAGCGTTCATTCAAAAAGCCCGAGAGGCGGGCTGCTCAGTAATTTTAGGAAAAGAGATGCTCATTGAACAAGGCAAGCTACAGTTTGAAGCGTTCTGTGGGTATCACTTCCCCCACTGGATTCCCCTCGACCTTTAAAGGAAGAGCATTTTAATTTGACGTAAGAGGAAGATCTTCGAAAGAGGAATCACCCTCGTTTCCATCTGTGGCAAGATTGAGACTTTAAAGAGCGCCTCTTTTGTTGGGGTGTACGTCAATTCTAAGGCGAGGGCCATCACCTCTTCACTGCCCATAAAGAGCTGGACGATCGTTCCTTCTTTCGCTGCGGCGTTTTTAGCGAGGGAGATCTTTCCTTGGTAGTCAAAGCCGCCCGCTTCAATACGAGTATAGAGTACCTGAGGGGCAATTTGGCTTTCAGTGATGATCAGGCGCTCATCAACGCGCTCAAGTAAGTCCCGCTCTTGATCTTTCTTAAACCCCTGTGCTTCAATCTTCGCTTTTAACGTCTCATCAACCACTGCTTCATCGACGTGCATCATGATGTTGAGCCCTTCATCTGCTTCGATGTACTTCGGCCATTGAAGATCGGGGTATTCAATGTGCTGTTCAACACTCTTAGGGGCGACTTCCCCTTTGGTTGCTCCGAGGCTTAAGCCCGCTTGGGTGAGGATTTGGCGCCAAATCCGTTCACTCTTTCGACTCATCAGGAAGGTGGCGGGGGCGAGGCGAACGAGGATGTGCTCTTGGATCGAGGGGAGTTGGTCGACGATTCGACTGACCCGTTCATCGGTTTTTAAAAGGAGTCCATCGTAGACGATTGCCTGCGTTGAGCGCTCGGCGATGAGGGTGAGCGCTTTGAGTAGAGTAGTGTTCAGTGAACCATTACTCTCTTCTTGGATGTAGGTTTTAATTTCATCAAAAGATATTCCCCCATCAAGGGCGGCTAAGAGGCGCTCTTCAGTGATCCGCCACAGTCGGGTTTGATCGAGGGTCTCTAGTGAGGCAAAACGGGCTAAGAGCCCATCGGTAGGAAGTGATCCCAAGAACGAGACGGAGTAGTCGCTATCAACAACAAAGGACGAAACTGGGGCGGCCTCGGCGTACCGAACCATCGCAAAGCCGTGCTTTGTGGTAACCCCTAAGCCTAAACCTAAGAGGACTTGTTCAATATCACACCCCTTGGTGTGGTGTTTCAGCCCAAGGGCGTGGGCTACGCGCGAAAGGCCCCGGTGGTGCACTGAGTCAACGTACGTCGTGAAGTAAATGAAATCAAAGGAGCACGTGTACAAGGCGGCATCCCCATTGCCTTCAATGTGGACACTTAAGAGGAGCGCTTTCATCGCCACTTCATCTAACCCTAACAGATAATTTGCCCGCGCCCAGTTAACGTGACGAGTCGGCTCTTCTATGACAATGCCCAATTCAACGAAGCTTGTGTAGATCGTCTCAAAGAGATGAGGGAGGGTTTGGGGATCAAAGGTGGGGAAGAGGTCATCGTACTCTTTGCGGTAGAACGAGCGTGATGGGCGCTCGGCGAGGGTAAGGAGGCCTTGGATGAGTTCAGCGTAGGTGAAGGGGTGGGTGTGAGCCTGCTCAGTTCCTAATTCAAAGAGGGGTGTAAGCGAAGCAATTGTTTTAAGGCGATCCTCTAAGAGGGGGTTAAGGGTAAGGAGTTTTCCTGAAGAAATAATGATGAGGCGCTCGCGAAGGTTTGCTACCCGCAAGAGCAAGGTCCCGTAGGAGGTAAGCCCCTCTAAGAGGGTAGCAAGGTTTGCAAAGCTTAATGGCCCAGAAAAGAGGAGGGCGGTGATGATGATTTGATCAAACGGATCGATGAGACTGATAATCTTCTCTTGGTGCTCTTCAATGGTGAAGAAGGCTACGAGGCGATCAGTGATGTACTCTTTATGAAATGGGGACTCAATTAAACCGAGGTAGTTGCGCGCTAAGAAGAAGTATTCACCGTCACTGAGCTGCTCGATGAGGCTTTTTAGTTGGTCACGTTTCATGATTCCCACACCTCAATTTCATAACTGTAGCCTTGCTCGGCGAGGAACTTTTGGCGGTTAGCGCTAAACTCTTCTTCACTAGAGTAGCGGGTGATGACGGAGTAGAAGAACGAAGAGCGCCCCTTTGGTCGAAGGATTCGCCCAAGGCGCTGCGCTTCTTCACTGCGCGAGCCAAAGGTTCCCGAGATTTGAATCGCCACTGATGCATCGGGTAAATCGATGGCGTAGTTGGCGACTTTACTGACAACAAGGATTCGAATCTCGCCACTGCGGAAGGCGTTATACAGCTCATCACGGCGAGCATTTGGGGTAGAGCCGGTGATGATTGGAAGGTCAAAGAGCTTCGATACCTCCTCAAGCTGGTCGATGTATTGACCGATGATCAAGATGAAATCATCGCTGTGCCGCTCGATGAGTGCTTTAACGACTTCAATCTTAATGGGGTTCTCACTGGCAATGCGATACTTCTGCCGCTTCGTTGCAAGGGCGTACTCCAACTCAAGGTCATTGGGCAAGTCGAGGCGGACTTCATGGCAATACGCCTTGGCGATGAAGCCTTGCTGCTCAAGCTCTACCCATGGCACGTCGTAGCGCTTCGGGCCTACTAAACTAAAGACTTCATCCTCCCGACCATCCTCACGAACAAGGGTCGCGGTAAAGCCGACTCGGAACGTTGCTTGTAGTTCAGCAGTCACTTTAAAGACTGGGGCAGGAAGCATGTGGACTTCATCGTAGATGATGAGGCCCCATTCCCCCTTTGTTAACAGGTCCATGTGAGCAAACGGCCCATCCTTGCTCTTGCGATAGGTGAGGACTTGGTAGGTACACACCGTAACCGCTTTTTGCTCTTTCAGATTTCCGGTGTACTCACCAACTTCGTCAGAAGTGAGGGTCGTTTTATCGACAATCTCATTCATCCACTGGTGAACCGCTGCAACGTTGGTAGTCACGATGAGGGTGTTGGTCTTCAGGCGGCTCATGATTTCGAGGCCTACGATTGTTTTGCCGGAGCCACAGGGAAGGACGATCGTTCCAAAGCCTCGTCCCCGTTCGTACTCCCCAAGGAGGGCGTCAGCAGCTTGGCGCTGGTAGGAGCGAACAGAAAACTCTTCACCGCTTTGCGTTGTCGATCGCTTTTCAAATTCAAGGGGTGGGCCTTGCTGGAGGGGGATTTGGTCATCTACCGGGTAGCCGAGTTTGATCAACCGTAGTTTTACTTCCCCGCGCTGGTAGCGCTCAACGAGGAAGGATGTTGCATCTTTTACCACGAGGAGTTTCATCAACTCTTTGCGGTGTTTTATTTCAAGGCGAATCTTTTCAATTGTGATCGTGAGTTGGTAGTAGCGCTCATCATCTGTTTCAGTGAGGATGAGTGAGCCCCAGCGGGTAGCGATGTCCCGAACAAAGAAGAGGACGCTCTCCGGTGGAGAGAATTTCGACCATCGCTTGATTGTCTCAACGATTTCTTCTGCGCTGAGGCCTTCACTACACGCATTCCAGAGGCTGATTTCGCTGATCCGGTAGGTGTGCATGTGCTCAGGGGATTTCACCAGTTCACAGAAGCGGATTAAATCCCTGCGACACGCTTCGCTATCAGCGTGGTGGACGTCTAAGAGGAGGCTCCGATCACTTTGGACGATGAGGGGAGTGTCGTTCATGCGTTCTTCCCAAAGGCGGTGTAGTAGAGGTCTAAGAGGGTGATGGCGCTCATCGCTTCAACAACGACGACCGCTCGGGCACAGATACACGGATCGTGGCGCCCTGTAACGGTTAATCGTGTCGACTCTCCATCCTTCGTAATGGTCTGCTGCTCAACCCCAATTGAGCTTGTAGGCTTAATCGCAGCTTGGAAGAGAATCTCTTGGCCGCTGGATATTCCGCCTAGAATTCCTCCAGCGTGGTTGGATAAAAACCCTTCACTGGTGCGTTGGTCGTTGGCGACACTGCCGCGCATTGCAGAAGCCGCAAAGCCACTGCCAAATTGAATTCCTTTCACCGCACCAATTGAAAGAATAGCGTGGGCGAGGTGGGCGTCGAGCTTGCCGAAGGCGGGCTCACCAACGCCAACAGGGACGCCGCGAATGACGCACTCAATAATCCCACCGACGGAGTCATTCGCCGAGCGAACTTCTTCAATGAGTTGGACCATCTTAGGGGCAGCGCTTTGATCGGGGCAGTTGAGGATTGGATCGACATTGGCCCAATCGCGTTGGGTGGCGATAATCTCACCGACTTGAACAACGCCCGCTTGGATCGTAATTCCTCGTTTGGCTAAGAGCTGCTTCGCTAACGCTCCGGCGGCGACGCGGGCGCTTGTTTCCCGTCCGCTTGCTCGTCCGCCTCCGCGGATATCGCGAATACCGTATTTCTTGTAGTACGTCCAATCGGCGTGACCGGGGCGGAAGACATTTTCTAAGTGGGAGTAGTCACTGGAGCGTTGGTTCGTTGATTCTAAGAACATCGCTATCGGTGTTCCGGTGGTGATTCCTTCATAGACTCCACTGAGAATGACGAGCTTATCGATCTCATTGCGCTCCGTTCCACTGGGGTTTGCCCCAGGCCGACGGCGGTCCATCTCTGCTTGAATCGCATCAAGATCAATGGGAAAGCCACTTTCGACGCCATCAACGATGACCCCAAGGGCGGGGCCGTGGGATTCGCCAAAGGTTGTAATAGCAAACGCGTTACCAAAAGTGTTATGAGCCATCGCTACTCCTTAGCGACCAAGGACCTCGAGGATTGCTTCAACGTTTGTCAGCGGGTCTTGGTCAAAGGGTAATTGTATCAAATGGTTGCAATCCTTGGAATAGCGGCTATTTCGCCGCTGAAAAAGTTCATGAAAAGACGCCTCTACGTTAGCTGGGTCAAGAAACGGGGGAATTCCAGTGGCGATAATCCGCTTCAGCAGTTCACTCTCTTCAACCCAGAGGTAGATCAGCGTCCCTGAATCTTTTAACAGAGTCATCAAAGCCTCATTATCCGCAGCTCCCCCGCCAAGGCTAATAATGCACTCATCGCTCTGCTCAGCTAAGATTTGCTGAAGGTAGCGCACCTCAAGTGCTTGAAACGCAGTGTGCCCTTCGCGTTGGTAAAAAGAGCGAATGTTCTCTTCGATTGCCTCTTCAATGTATTCATCGAGGTCAACCCACGCGATATGAAGGCGTTGGGCAAGAAGACGCCCGAGGGTAGTTTTTCCACTGTGCTTAATTCCGCAGAGAAAGATTCGGCCCATTTAATCCTCAAAGAGTTCAACCCACGAAAGAGGGGCGGTATTGGTTCGAGGAACTACAGAACGATTCCCAGCGTAGAAGTGTTTTCGTGTTTTCTCTCGAACGGCGAGCTGGCGACTTTCAATCTTCGCCTGGTAGCGCGCCTCATAGAGATTCTTCCTCATATCCTCTTCGTAGCGGTTAACCCGGACAGTTTTCTTTAAGGCGTAGTGGAAGGTAATGATGATTAAATACCAAAAGATGGCAACGGCGATCGGCTGATAGGCAAAGACGCCAAAGCCTGGTTGGAACGCCGCAGGATTACTCGCCACGCTGTAGAGCTCTATGGCGTTGGGAACGATGAAAAAGGCGGTGAGAACCAGCGGGATAATCCAATATAAGCCTTGGCGGGAGAAGAGAAAGCGCAGACACGAGCCGAAGGCAAGGAAGTTCAATAACACAGTTAATAGTGGTAAGGCGTAGATTGCTACCATGGATCCTCCGCTAGTATTGGATACTTTTTCCATGATACCATAGCCTACGGAATTTGGGGAATGGTATGAAGCTACACAATGAGATTGACACTAATCTTTTAACGAGCCGAGTGCGAAAGCGAGCGAGTGATGTGCGCGGTCCTTACTACCGCGACACCACAGCGATCATCCACTCCTCGGCGTTTCGCCGCCTCAAGCACAAGACCCAAGTCTTCTTCGCCCCCTCCAATGATCACATCTGCACACGGATGGAACACTGCCTCCACGTCGCTTCAATTGCCTCAACAATCTGTAAAGGCCTTGGCCTTGATAGCGACTTGGCGTGGGCGATCGGGATGGGCCATGATTTAGGCCACACCCCCTTTGGGCACACCGGCGAAAAGATTCTCTCAAAGAAAATGAAGGAAGCGGGCCTGGGGACGTTCGAACATGAAAAGCACTCCCTTCGGGTTGTTGATTTCTTAAGCGAACAGGGGAGGGGGTTAAACCTCACCTACGCGGTTCGCGATGGCATCGCTTTTCACAACGGCGAGCGCCTTCTCCAATCGATTAAGCCCACCTTTGAATGGCGCGATTTAACGGTAGATCTTCGCAATCAAGCAACGCTTCCGGCGACGTATGAAGCGGCGGTGGTGCGCTTTAGTGATACGATCGCTTACCTTGGGCGAGACTTTGAAGATGCGTGTCGCCTCGGGGTGATCGAAAAGAGTGCCCTTCCGCCTCTTGTTGCGAAAAACCTTGGAACTTCCAACGCCCAAATCATCGATACCCTCGTCAACGACTTAATTCTCCACTCCAATGAGGAGAAGGGAATTTCATTCAGTGATGAGCTCTTTGGCTCAATTGAAGAGATGATGGCGTTTAACTACCGAGCGATTTATAAGAGTCCGATGCTTGAAGGGTATGAGCGCTACTTTGAGCGTCTCTTTACGCTGATCATCAACTACCTTCAAGCACTCCTGAATGAGTGTGGAAGTGACGAAGCGTGTTACAAAGAAGAGCGAAATATGCTTGCGATGGGCTTCTACCACCACAAAAGCGAGATGGAGGGGGCGTACCTCAAGAAGGATGGGAACCTCGATCGTCTTGTCTATGATTACATCGCCGGAATGAGCGACCTCTTCGCGTTAGATTGCGCCAATGAGATTTTAAAACCGGAGCACTTAAACGACTCGATCGAACAATCGCTCACTGGCAAGTGGTTTGATGTTCGTTAGTTCAGCTCTTTATCGAGTTGCTTAATCTCACCGATAAATTGATCGAGGCCGTTAAACGCTTTGTAGACGGCGGCAAAGCGGACGTAGGCGACTAAATCAACTTCTTTTAAGTGCCGTAGCGCTTCTTCGCCGATTTCAACTGAGGAGATCTCCCGACGGTTTCCCAACTTGAGCATGATCGCATCTTCAATGTCTTGAAGCAGCGTCTCAATCTGATGTTCGCTGATCGAAAGCTTTTCAGTACACGAGCGAATCCCCCGACCAACTTTGGAGATATCAAAGATCTCCCGCCTGCCATCGCGCTTGATCACCATCAACGGCTTATCTTCAATCCGTTCATAGCTCGTTGAGCGATAGCCACAAGAAAGACATTCGCGTCTTCTTCGAATCGTCGTCCCGCTGGCGTTTTGTCGGGACTCGAGGACTTTATCTTCTAATGAGGAACATCGTGGACAGCGCATAGGCACCTCCTTTCTCCCATATAGTACAAATACCCCCACTAAAAGACAAGTCTAGTGGTAAATTAATGAAATCATCTGAGTTTTAGCGATGAAACACCACTAGAAGTGGTCTTCGACACAGCAACAATCTTGTGTAAAGGATAAAATTGAGTGAACTTTTGTTGTAATAGGAAGAATATTGTGATAATAATAACAGCAGGAGGCTCGTATGGCAGAGTCAGTATCCAGTTGTGTGAAACGAATCGTTGATAAATCGCCGTTTATTGGGGAGATGCTCACCCTAGGAATTCTCTCTTTCTCCAACTACGCTGCCCTCATCAGTGATGAGGTAGAACGCACCTTAGGCAAGAGCGCTAAAAGTAGTGCAATTGTCATGGCACTTCGCCGCTACGGCGAGGACTTAAAGCGGACAAGCCACATCCGTGATACGAATAACGTCGATTACCAAATCGTCATGAAGACGAATATCTTTGATATCAACCTCGTCCGCCGTGACTCCTTTATCGGCAAGCTCGGCTCCCTCTACGATCAAATCTCTACGGATAAAGGGGATTTTCTGAACATTACCCTTGGCAGTCATGAGATCTCCCTCGCCGTCAGTGAAAAGTACCGCCCTTTGATCACCGAATTAACGAAGCAGGAGGATATCCTCAATAAAGAGGATGACCTAGTCGCCCTCTCGCTCGTCTTTACTGGTGACTTTCTCCAAACCCCTGGTATCGTCTATGAAGCGGTTCGCCACTTAGCGTGGCAGCAGATTAACGTCATTGAAATCGTCTCAACGATGAATGAATTAACGTTTGTGATCAGTCGCGAAGATTCAATGCGCGCCTTTGATGTGCTGCAAAGCTTCTTGCGTGTCCAGTAAGATTACCCTCATCACTGGGCCAATTGGCAGTGGAAAAACACGCTACCTCAACCGCTTTCTTTATCAAGACGGGGTGGGGGGAATCCTCGCTCCCTCCAATACAGAGAAAACAACGTATCACCTTCAGAGTATCACCACGGGCGATAGGCGAATCTTCCTCAGCGAAGAGATGTTTCCCAACAGCGTGAAAAGTGGGCGCTTTTACCAGAGTGAAGAAACCCGCCAGTGGGCTAATGAACTCATCATCGCCGAGCTTTCTTCTTTTTCATCTATCGTTTTTGATGAACTTGGAAAGTTTGAATTACACGGTGGGGGACTTACACCCGCCTTTGTCGCGGCGTTGAATCACCCCAACCTTGAAATCTATGCAAGTGTTCGTGATACGAACCTAAAAGCGATCATTGACTATTATAATCTTAAGCAGTTTACCGTAACGATAATCGACCTTTTGGCGATTGAGTAAAATTGTCTTACTATAGAGGGTATGGAGCACTCGGTCCGCCCTTCGCGCAGTAAGAAAATTCTTCTCTATGCCCTATTAGCGTTTCTTCTCTACCTCGCCGTTGGGGGTGTTGGGATCTTTTTATTTCTCGCCCCCCCCATCAACGGCGTATGAAGCAAATCCCCAGCGCTTCTATCGTGAACTCCCAGGCCCCGATCGCCTCGTCATCGTTGAAGAGCGCGTTGATGGAGCGGTAGTTCGAATTAACCTCCTAGAAAACGCTAAAGAGTCGATCGATATCGCCTATTACGCCGTTCACGATGGAATATCCAGCGACATCTTCTACGGCCTCCTCGTTGAAGCTGCCGAGCGGGGAGTTACGGTCCGTCTCCTTCTCGATGGAATTTTTCACAACCTTCGAGGAGGGCAACGATCGACATTACAGGCGTTGGTAAGTCATCCTAATATCACCGTGGCGTTCTATGAGAAACTGAACCTCCTGCAGCCGTGGACACTGAATAACCGCCTCCACGATAAAATTATGATCATCGATGGGAAGTACGCCCTCATTGGGGGAAGGAATATTGGGGATAAGTACTACGTTGAAGCGTATGATAAGCCAATCGTTAAAGACCGCGATGTGCTCATCATCAATGAATCGGGGGATGAGGAAAGTGTTCTTCGACACTTTGAAGAGTACTTCACTGATCTTTTTACCCACCGCTACACGAGCGTGGTTCAGCCCGCTCAGAGCGAATACGCCTTTCTCATCGAGACCGTTGAGCAAAATCGAGCGATATACCCGGCGCGCTTTATTGACCCAATCGATTGGATCTCGGTATCCCATCCAACCAACGCGATTAGCTTAGTCACTAACCCCATCACGCGTATGAAGAAAGAGCCGACCCTCCTTATGGAGTTGCTTTCGCTGTTTGCCTTTGCACAAGACTCCCTTCTCATTCAAAGCCCGTACATCATCCCCACCGGCTCAATGGGCCACTACTCTTTAGGCGTTGGTGTAGCGCCAACGGTTGTGACAAACTCCGTAGCGGCCTCACCTAATCCATTTGCCTCAGCGGGGTACCTCGCCACGCGAGGAAGCACAGATAGTCGGTATGAGTACTACGGCGATGGGTCTATCCACGCGAAAACGTACATTATTGATTCACGAATCTCCGTTATCGGTTCGTTTAACCTCGATAGCCGCTCCTCCTTCCTTTCCACGGAGAGCGTTGTCGTCATCGATAGTGAACCAGTAGCTGAGGCGTTAACAGCCCACATCGCGGATCTTCAAGCGCAAAGCCGTGTTGGTCACCCAGCGCTGTATCAGACACCGCTTTGGAAGAAACTCTTTCTTGGGGTAATGCGCCTCTTCGTCTATCCCTTTCACTCGTTACTCTAAGGCCTTGTCTTTCATCAGCTTCTTACAGTATACCATTGGACTATGAACGAACTCTTTTGGATAGTCATGCTTCTTGTTAACTTTCTTGGGATCATGGTGGCGTTCCGCCGCTGGGGGAAAATTGGCCTCTTTGCCTGGGTCCCGATCAGCGTCATCTTAGCGAACATTCAAGTGACGAAGAACGTCACCCTCTTTGGCTTAGAAGCAACCCTAGGAAACATCGTCTACGCTACATCCTTCTTAGCAACGGATATCTTAAGTGAGTTCTACGGAAAGAAAGAGTCGTATAAAGCGGTCGGCCTTGGCTTCTTTAGTTTGGTGATGATGACAATCCTCATGCAGCTCGCCTTACTCTTTCAACCATCGCCTTCGGATTTAGTCCAAGAGTCGTTAGTGACGATCTTTTCGCTGATGCCGCGAATCGCCCTTGCTTCGCTCTTCGCCTACGTGGTGAGTAACCTTCACGATGTGTGGGCGTTCGCCTACTGGAAAGAAAAAAAACCAGGACGCAGCGCCCTGTGGATTCGTAATAACCTTTCGACGTTTGTCAGCCAACTCATCGACACCCTGCTCTTTACCGCGATTGCCTTTATCGGGGTGTATGAGTGGAACGTGCTTTTTCAAATAGCCCTTTCAACGTACCTCTTGAAGTGGGTTGTCGCCATCCTTGATACGCCGTGTATCTACCTCGCCCACCACTGGGTCGATAGAGGCGTCATCACCCTCGATGAATGACGGTAATCTTCTTTTGTAAGTCGGCAAGGCCCGCTTTGGTACCAGCAAAAATAAACTTGCCGGTGTTCTTTCGCTCTTTTAGGAGGCGGTCACTGTACGTCACTTCGTTGCCATCTTCGTAGATCAGGAAGAAGCCGCACGCCTTAAGCACTGCGTGGGCAGCGCAGAAATCCCACGCATACACCGATGAGTTCATCGCCCCTTGAATCTCGGGGTAGATTACCGGGGCGAGGAGGTGGAGGATCGCCGAGCCAAAGACGCGAATTTTACCGTAGTAGTGGGTGAAATCGCAGAGGCGGTGGCCACTGGAGGCCATGGCAACTTGGACGACGACGTCTTTGTCCATATTTGGAGTGAAGCTCTTTCCATTTACCAAGAGTTCTTTTCCTGGATCGAGGCGGATACATAAATCCTCAACCCCAAGGCCCATCCGCGGGGCGCTGATCATCGCCCCCACTGGCTCACGTTCTTTATTAAGAATCCCTAAGGCAACAGCCCACGTTGGCAAGCCTTGGCTGAAGCCATCGGTTCCATCAATTGGATCGATGACAAAGGTGTACTCAGCGTCCTCATCAAATGGATCGACCGCTTCTTCACTGACGATATTTGCTGTGGGGTAGTGGGCTTTGATAAAGGAGGAGAGGCGGTCATTAATCGCTAAATCGACTTCGGTAATCACCGTACCATCGGCTTTGAAGGAGCGATGGATTGCTCCTTGTTTGGCTTTGGCGTACGCTCCACAGCTCTTGATCTCTTCTGCTAATTGATCGAGGAAGTCATTTTTCATTCTCTTGCACAACCTTTTTTCACGTGATACGGTAACAGGCGCGTATGCAAACCTCGATTACCACCGTCGTCCAATCATATATCAAATCAAGCTCAGCCTACAAGGCGTACCAGGGAAAGCCAGAGCACCTTTGGGTGGAGGGAATCGAAGGCTATCCCTTAGCAATATTCCTTAAACTCATCGCTCGAATTGAGAATCAACGCCTCTGGGTGATTACCCCTACCGACGAGGTTGCGCGGACGCTCTTATTGGATTTAGGCTTAGCCTTAAACCCCAAGGGTGGCTCACTCATTGAGCGCAGCAGCCAAGACATGAGGATTCACTACCTTTCTTCAACGGGGCGCGCCCTCTACGCTGAAAGCGAGCTTGATACCGTTGCCTACGACCAAGCAAACCAGCTCGCCGCCATCCTTGCACAAAAAAGTGGTATTATCATTACTTCACTGAGGACGTTTGTCTCACCGGTGATGAGCCCTCATTCATTGGAGCAATCGGTTCTTGAGCTTGTTCGTGGCGGAGTCTTTGACCCCACAGTAATCGCTCAACGCCTCGCTGAAGGCTCGTATATTCAAGTCGTTTCAACAACAGCGATGGGCCAATTCTCCATTCGGGGAGAAGTCATCGACATCTTCCCTTTTGAGGCGACCAACC
>JBBADN010000005.1:0-24805 GCA_041656455.1 Sphaerochaeta sp.
GAGATGTGGCGGTGGGCATAGCGAGCGTTCAGGTGATCGATCATCGAGCTAATCTGGGGGTGGTCCCCACTAGAGAGGGAAGAAAGGGTAATCTCGCGATAGCCGTACTCATCAACAAACTGCTGAACTTCCTCTTCAATAACAGCGAGTTCTTTTTGACGGTACGGTTTATAGAATTGGCCAGCGTGGCAGAAACGACACCCACTAGGACAGCCGCGCATGATCTCCACTACCCCATTATCCTGGGTCACTTTCATATGCGGAACAACAAAGTGCTCAAAGCGCGCTTCATTGGCGAAGTCGTGGTCGATATAGCGCAGCGTTGCTTTCTTACCCGCATACCACAAGTAATTAAACCCCTGTAAGAGTTCAATTTTCTCCGTTCGAGTAAGCTTCTTTGCCTTTGCTTCTTTCAACGCCTCAATAACGGGCTGCAGTCCCCCTTCAGCCTCACCGATGTAGACGAAGTCTAAGAAGGAACCAAACGGAAGAGGGTTGGTGATTGCTGGACCCCCGGCGATAACGATTGGATCATCATCGCCTCGATTCTCGGTATGCAGCGGAATCTTCCCTAACTCAAGGACTTGTAAAATATTCGTTGCTGCAAGCTCATAGCCGATCGAGACCCCTAAGAAGTCTAAATCATTAAGGCTTAGGTGAGTTTGCAGAGTATAGAGGGGAAGGTTTTTCTTTCTCAGCAGTGCTTCGAAGTCGGGAGCAACGGAGAAGACTCGGTCACAGTGGACCCCTTCGATCCGATTTAACTGGTCGTAAAGAATCTTAATTGCGGTATTACTCATCCCGATCTCATAGAGGTCGGGAAAGCAAATCGCACAGCGCAAATCCCCTTTTTGGGGTATTTTCTTATTCTGGGTATATTCACCGCCGATGTACCGACTTGGGTTGGCGATCATTAATAAATCATCTTTTAAGAGATCAATCGTATTACTCATGGGAATCCTTATATGTTTGGTAGAGTATAGCATATTCAGCCTCATCGAATCGCCTCCCCGCTTGGCCAGCAAGGAGGGCGAGAATTCGGTACATTGAAGCACTTTCAACTCGGTGATTTCTAAGGTATACAAACCACGCCTCAGCAATTGATCGCTCTAAGCCAGAGGGGATAATCTCTTCACCAAGGCGGATGTGCTCATCAATGCGTAAGGAATTAAAGATTGCTTCGCTTCCTTCCGCGCTATTCGCTGAAGAAAGAAACAACTTCGCTTTATCATAGGTATCGAGTGAATTATTGATGTAGGTATGCAGGACCTCTTCCGCTCTTGGCCGTTGATTCATCTTCATCAAGGCGCGGTAGTAGAGCACTGCTTCATTGACTGACAAGCTCTTTCGGGCGATAAGCTCTTCAGCAGTAGCGATAACCTCACGGTAATCATTGACAGCATCTGCCACTGTAAGGGCAAAGCGTATGCTCTGGACTTCTATGTCTTTTGGTGGCGTTACGCTTCGATAAAGCTTCATCGTCTTGAGTGCCTCTTCATGTAATCCAAGTCCATAGAGGCCTTGGGCTCGGTAGAATAAGTAGATTGAATTATGAGTTTTTTGAAAGCGCTCATCTGCGCTGGTTATCGCGTTTTGATACTCACCGCTATCAATATACCCCTGAAGCTCTTTGGTTGGATTGGTACACGAGGTGCATAAAAAAAGGGAGAGTAAAACGAGTGCTAGGAATTTCCTTGGCATACGCTATACTCCTCTCTCTAAATAAAAGACAAGGCAGACAATAAGCCGGGTTCTGTCGAAGATGATCATCTATCTTGGCGCATTGTTACCAAAACGCTCCTGCAACCTACCCGCAAATATCAGGCGGACAACCCTATTTGCTGCTTGGTCTTGCTCCTGACGAGGTTTACCCTGCCACCTCTGTTACCAGAAGTGCGGTGAGCTCTTACCCCACCATTTCACCCTTACCACAATGTGGCGGTATATTTTCTGTGGCACTCTCTGTGGCGTTACCGCCCCCGGACGTTATCCGGCGTCATGTCCTGTGGAGCCCGGACTTTCCTCACCTAGAGTTCTAGGCGCGATCATCTAGTCTACCTTGTCAAAAATCTTATAATACGTCGTCAAATTCGCCTTCAGCAATGAAATCACCCAAGTCAGCTTCAGGATCAACTTTCCCTGCGATGAATTGCTCATCAGCACCTTCGGTGTCTTCCCAGAAGAGAATCCGACTGCAGTACGGGCAGAACTCAACGTCCTTACCATCACGAACTGAGTTTACAAACTGCACAGGCAAGATCACGTGACACCCTTGGCAAACAAGACCATGAACGGGAACAATTCCCTTACCCTTCTTGTTCTTCACAATGTTGGAGAACTTTGTATAAAGGTCTATGGTAATCTCATCATCGATGAAGGACTCACACCGCTTACTCACCTCTGCGAGCTCGGCGTTTTTTTGAGCCAAGAGGGCGTCGATTTTACTCGACTCAGCATCAACTTCCGACTTTTGAAGGGCCATTAACTCTTCTTTCTCGGTAAGGCGTACTTCAAACTCTTGTACTTGCTTCTCTTTGACGTGCAGTTGCTTCAGTAAACTTTGCTCTTTCGCCGCTGCGTCTTTAATCTCCTTCTCCAACGCTTCAAACTCCCGCTGGGTGGTGATTAACTCCATATTCCGTTCGCTCTTATCCCGAGCAGTTACGGCGTCTTCATACTGATAGCCAAGATTCTTCAGCTCGACCTTCGCTGCTTCACTTCGAGTGTGCTCGTCGATGTAATCGAGGTTAATCGTATCCAAGAGCTCCTGCTTAACTTTTAAGTCACGGGGGAGGCGGGCGATTTCCTCTTCGAGAGCAAATCGAATGCTCAAATCATCCTGCAATTGGTTGAGCCGTGAAAATACCGCTGCTTCATCCATCATCATCTTCCTCTATATTAAATGAAATCCTTCAATTTTCTACTACGCTTCGGGTGTCTAAGGCGACGAAGCGCCTTTGCTTCGATCTGCCGAATTCGTTCCCGCGTCACTTCAAAATACAACCCTACTTCCTCGAGTGTCAACGAGTATCCATCCTCTAAGCCAAAACGCATCTTCAAAACTTCCTGCTCCCGCGCTGGAAGGGTGCTTAGTACCTCTTTGAGTTGTTCTTGCAAAAGCGAATACGCCGTCTGTTGAGCAGGGTTCTCAACATCCTTATCTTCAATGAAGTCACTTAAGAGGGAGTCTTCTTCCTCCCCTACTGGCGTCTCTAAGCTGATCGGCTCGCGGGCTACGTTCTTAACCGCTTTAACTCGTCCCTCGGTCCAGCCAAGTTTCTCAGCAACTTCTTCATCAGTGGGCTCACGGCCAAGGCTCTGCATCAGCATTCTCGACTCGCGAACCACTTTATTAATCTGCTCGATCATGTGAACTGGAACACGAATTGTTCGCGCCTGGTCGCTGATCGAACGGGTAATCGCCTGACGGATCCACCACGTTGCGTACGTGGAGAACTTAAAGCCCTTGCGATACTCAAACTTCTCAACCGCTTTAATAAGGCCGATATTCCCCTCTTGTACAAGGTCAAAGAAGTGAAGGCCCCGGTTGGTGTACTTCTTAGCAATGGAGACGACGAGGCGAAGGTTTGCCCGAATGAGGCGATCCTTCGCATCCTTCATCATCTTCTGCCCGTATTTAATACGGTTTGCTAACTCTAAGATCGCTTCACTGCGTTCTTCAAACTCAAACTCAATTTGTTTGAGGACTTTATGGGTCAACTGAAGCTCACGAATTAAATCTTTAATCGTATCACTGGAGAGGTGGAGCTCTTCTTCGATCAACGCCGCCTTCGATTGCGTCGCTAAATCTTTCCCAAGCTGCCGGAGGTCGCGGGCAGTTCGGATATTCAGCTTATTCTCCAGCTGTTGTTTCTTCTCGTTAAACGAGCGGATTTTATACTCAGCATCGATGAAGTCTTGGGTAAAGGCGAGAATTTCCTCTGGCTGAAGTTCAATGGTTGAAAGCTTCTTCAACAGCGCCTTACGACTCTTATCAAGAGTTGGGCTTCCGAGGATGTCTTCGCCGGAGAGGATCATCTGATCTTTCTTCGTCGTATACGCCTTTAATGCAGCTTGGACTTCCTTAAGCGGTTCGCGGTAGTGGTTGTTGTAGCGCTTAAGACTCGTTTCAAACTCTTTCGCATCCTTTAAAGAGTACTCATCATCGCTCTCTTCCCGCTTTGTGGTGAGGGTGGCGTGAATCTCCTTAAAGCGAGTGATGAGAATTCCACTCTCTTGGATGACTTCAGTGATGATCGCAGCGCCCTCTTCCATCTTCATGGAGAGCTCGACTTCTTGCTCCGCGGTTAACAGATTTTCGCGACCGATCTCGCGAAGGTAGAGCCGAATTGGATCATCGCCGCTGGATTCACCTTTATCTGTTCCAAGGATTGTTGGATGGCGAGAGGGTTCACTCTCCCCGTCTTGATCATCGAGTTTGGAGATATCGACAAAGTGGGCGCCGCCAGCGGAGTCATCATCGGTCGACATTCCTCGCCACGATTTAATCGCATCGGCGTCGTCTTCCTCATCATCTTCGTCTTCTAAGTCGTCGTCTTCATCGTCGTCTTTAGATTTTTTCTCTTCTTCCTCTTCTTCTGGTTCATTAAAATCATCGATGAGGGCGTCAACGCTAATCGGTTCATCATCGTCAATCTCATCATCAAGATCTTCTTCATCATCTAAGTCGAGGCCGAACTCATCGTCCGCTTCACCAAGTTCTCCATCATCTGGTTCACCATCAAAGCCATTAATAGCTTGCGCTTCGATCGGTTCAACAAGTTCAATATTATCTTCGGCTAACAGCTCTTCAATTGCTTGGAGGTATTCATCAGTGAGATTGGAGCCAAGCTTCTTTACGAGGAGTTCTTTACTCACACTCTTCGTATCACCGGCTTCTTTAACCAATTCTTTGAAGATATTGTTGATAATAGTGATATCTAGCATCTGTTTCCTTTGCCTTATTTCTCTACCAACTCCACCTCTGAAGGCGAGGCGAAGCACACTAAAACCCTTGGTTGCTCCCAAACCAATGGCGCCGTACAAGGTAAATCGTCTGAGCTTTCTTGCTCCCTATGTATAATCGTCATCTTTGTGTTCTTCGTCAATCTTGAGTCTTCGTGGTAAGAATCGTGACCTTTTTCACGGACGTCGTTACATCATACAGATTTACACAAGCCTTTACAAGAGAAGCAAACCTCCTCAAATAAGGAGTATTGTTCACTCTAACTCCCCTTTTAATCGTGTTATCTCCTTCTCAATTTCCAATCGCTCCTTAAGCAATTCTTCAATTCCTTGGGCATCGCCCCCTTCAAGTAAGGTAAGGTCTAATAAGCGCTTATTCGATTGACGCTTCTTCTCCCAATTTCTCAGTCGGATTCGAATCAACCCCTCTTGGAGTACCTCTTTCGGATTAAAGCGAAACTCTTCGCGCCCAAATGATGAGGAAAGGTCGCTCCGAACTTGCTCGCTTTCAATGTTTTGAAGGAGGTAGTCGCTACTTTCAAGGGCGTCTTCCCGTGCTGCTTGCTCAAGCGCTTCATAGAGCTCATGAGCTTTTGGATCATCGAGACTCTCAAAGCCAATGGAAGAGCGCATCTTTACATAAAACTCGCGATTATTCGCAATGGTGAGCATGAGGTAGTAATCGAGGGAGATTGCCGCTGGATTGAGGGGAATAATAGCCACCTCTTCAGTTTGGCGCGCCTCTCTAACAGGCGGCTTCGCTTCTTTAGCGTACTCGTCGTAGATTGAAGCCTCGTCGATGTGGAGGAGCTCACTTACACTGCGAATGAGCTCTTGGCGCTCAATTTCGTTGTGCGTTGCGTTTAAGTATGGCTTCAATTGATTAAACACGTGCGCTTTGCCTTTAGCACGTGTTACGTCGTGGTTTTGGACGTGGGTGTTTATAAGGAAGCGAAAGCCATCGAGGGAGGTAGCGAGCTCGGAGCGCAGCGCATCTTCTGATCCTGTTTCAATTAACTCCGATGGGTCGTTGGCACTCTTAAGGGATAAGACGGTATTCGTTAAGCCTAAGTCTTGGGCGATCGTCAGGGCTTTCACCGCTGCTTGCTGCCCTGCCCGGTCGTTATCAAAAAGAATCTCAACGGTATCACAGTACCGGCGAAGAAGTTTTCCTTGCTCTAAAGTGAAGGAGGTACCTAAGGGCGCCATAGCATTGGTAAAGCCCGCTTGATGGAGGGCAACTACATCAAAGTTTCCTTCACAGAGGATTGCCTTGCGTTCAGCTTTAATCGTCTCGAGCGATTCATAGAGGCCGAAGAGGTTGTGCTTCTTTGAATAGATCACCGTCTCGGGGGTGTTGATATACTTCGCCTTTGAGGTGTTGGATAAATCCCTTCCGCCAAAGGCAACGACTTTACCTTGCCAATTTCGAATTGGGAACATCAGCCGGTCAACAAAGAGCGAGTACGTCAAATTATTACGGCTAAAAAGACCGCTTTGAGCGAGGAGCTCTTCACTGTAATGCTGCTTTTTCAAAAAAGAAAAGAGCCAGGAGCCGTCTCGGGGGGCGTACCCAAGTTGAAAGTTTTCCCACATCTGGGCACTGACATTTCGTTTTTGTAAGTACGCCCGGGCGTGGGATCCTTGGTCTCCACTCTTGAGTAAATACGCAAACGAGCCAGCAATACGTCCGTAGAGTTCATAGAGGTTTTCTGATAAATCCCGTTGAGCGCGTTGGGCCAGAGTTTCCTCTTCAAGCTCAACTCCCGCACGCTGGGCGAGCATTTTCACTGCTTCATGGAAGGGAACTTTTTCCATCTCCATGATGAAATCGAAGATTGACCCGCCTTTTTTGCAGGAGAAGCAGTAGTAAAACCCCTCTTGGTCAACAACACTGAAAGAAGCGGTCCGCTCTTCATGAAACGGACAAAGGCCCCACAGCCGACCTCCTCGAGAAGAGAGCGTGACGTAGTCACTGACGACTTCACTGATCGTCAATCGAGCTTTGATTTGTTGGAGAGTCGATTCAGCAATCTTTGCCATCTATTCCCCTATTGGATCATGATCGGTTCATTCATGATTCGCTGCCGAAGCAGATCATCGATTTCCTTCTTACTATATCGTTTACCGTGCCCAATGCCAGGACACGAAAGACCCTCTTCATCCCACGCTTCCTTACTTTCAACAATGGATGACCAAAATGGGTAGGTTCGACATTGAATTGGCCTTCCTTCGTAGACGGAACATCCGTGCTTTTCTAAGAAGATACAATCATTGTTTGGTTTTTCTAGAAGGCTCACCATCTGGAATGCACCCATGTCAACGTTACGACAGTAGCGCTGTAAAAACTCCGCTTCACTAAGCTTTGTGTGGGAACAGAGGCGATCAAGATCAACTTGGGAGAGGAACACGTACCCAGGTTCAACCCCACAACAATAGACGCAGCCGGAAACGCAGGAAAACTGCAACCCTTCATCGTAGAAGCGACTCATCTTCACCCCTTTTTTTCATATATGACGGCAAGAGGCCTTCCTCGTAGAAGAAGGCCTCCAGGTTGGAGAGAGAAGGATTCGAACCTTCGAAGGTATAACCAACAGATTTACAGTCTGCCCCCTTTGGCCGCTTGGGTACCTCTCCGTGTCAAAAGACAACCGTACCTTACAAGCTATTTAGAGGTTTGTCAACCAAGGGCGGAAATTTTGGAAAAAAACCTCTCGATCGAATTACCCCTGAGCAACAATATATTTCTGGTTTCGACTTCTTGGCTTATCTGGAATCGTCATAACCAACGCATTGGACTCGAGTAACGGTTCAATATACATCCGAGAAAAGGTTTTAATATCCTTGTATCCAAAAAATTCAACTATTTCCCGTTTGCTTCGAGGAATCTTACAAAACTCCAAAATTTCATCATACCTAGCTTGGGGGGTAACTTGGGGGGTAACTTGGGGGGTAACTTGGGGGGTAACTTGGGGGGTAACTAAATCTAGGTGATAATTCAAGTTTTTTAGCACAACTCGGAAATCAGAAGTAGTGGAATAAAATTCTGGTCTTAACGAAGAAGTATATCCAGGTAATTTTTCGGTTTCACTGATGATTTTAGAGAGCCCACTTCCTCTTCGTTCCATGTATTTAAGCCGATGGAATAAATCTGCAAGGATGGGGTTTCTTCGCGCTGAACGAATATTCATAATATCTCTATTCTGAATTGGCTCACCTTCAACCATTCCACCAGGAGATTGAATTTCAAGCCGATCATCGTACATATGAATATGTATCTCACTTCCAACAATAAGGTAATCTCTGTGAATTAAAGCATTTACTAATGCTTCAAGAACAGCTCGCTCAGAGTAATCTGGCTTTTCAATTCTACCTGCTCCATGTTTAGCAAATCGAATTTTTGAATTATTCTTAACAAATTCCTGCCCTGCATTAAGAAGCGTTATGAGATTACCTTCGTACTCTTTTGTATCCAAGGCGTCGTCAAAAATAGAGCCCCGGATCAATCCATTCCATCGCGTGCAGAAGAGTCGAGAATTACGAATGAGGTACTGGTCAGCCATGAGCTTACCAGCATTCGTTAAATATCCCTTACCATCCGTTAACCCAAAGGATGAGTAATCTGAAGCTTGGAATTTGATATGTAATCGATCAAAATATGTAGCCTCAAGAAGTGAAAAACTATAATTAAGTTTCTTGAAATCGGTTGGTAGACCGTCAAACGTTGTATTGGTACCCTTTAAAACCAGCTCCCTTAATATGTGTTCCGGTGCAGGGATGGTTGTATTCCCAGATCTAATATACACCTCCCGACCACCATCTCGTTGATAAAAATATGGAGTTGCCCGTCCTGAAGGTATTGTGAGAATAAGGAAATCTCTTTGCTCTTCAGTTATTACCTCAATAGAAAAAATTGGTAGCGGACTTATTGAAGTAGCTATAAGTTGACTTACATCGTCAACGTCTTGTTTGATGTCGTTTAATCCGGTATGCCTGCCTTCATCATCGACACCAAAAATTATTGTACCACCAAAAGAATTTGCAAACGCACTCACACTCTTCAACCAACTTTTCGGTTTTCGTTTCTCCACAGCTACCTTAAATTCATATTCACTGCTTTCGGTGATAAGCGTTTCTATCAGCAACGTAAGTTCTTTATGCATGCTGAAAGTATACCATATTTTTAGTAAATACTCCCCTTAAATAATCTTAGAAATACTGATGATCCGGGATAATTTCTTGCTCCTTGACAGAGGTCGCATTGCTTCAGTATAGTGCTTACACGACGCCGACTTAGCTCAGCGGTAGAGCACGTGACTTGTAATCTCGGGGTCGTCAGTTCAATTCTGACAGTCGGCTTAGCGGTACACTCTTAGTGTGCTGCTTCTTTTTTTATCTCCACCCCAACGTGCTCAAAGCGCTCAAAGAATCCAGGAAATGAAACATCAATGCACTCGCAATCGGTAATAGTAATCGGCTCTTGAGCAGCACACGCTAACGCAACCATCGCCATCGCAATGCGATGATCACCAGCTGAAGTGACTACCCCACCGTGAATCATCGCCGGCCCCTCAATAGTAAAGGTATCAGCTGTCATAGTGGTCTTACACCCCAAGCGTTCTAATCGATCAGCCATCTCAAGGACTCGGTCACTCTCTTTTACTCGAACGTGGGCGATATTTGTGAAGGTTGTTTTCCCGTGAGCTTGCGTCGCTGCTACCGCTAACGCTGGTAAGGCGTCAGGAATCGCTCCAAGATCAATTTCGCCAAGGGCAGTAAGTTCAGATCCGCCGATAATCGTGAGACTTCCCTCTTCTTCATTCCGACGAATATCTGCGCCCATCTGAATAAGAAGATCAACAACAGCCTTATCACCTTGGCTATCTGAGAAATCGAGGCCGGTGATTGTGAGCGTTGAGTTGGTGATCGCAGCGGCTACCAAGGGGAAGGCGACAGCAGACCAATCCCCGGGTACTGTTACTTCCTGACTTCTGTAGTGCTTGGTATTCGCTACTTCAAAGTATTCATAATCGCTTGGATTCGCTACTTCAACACCGTAGCGCTTCATCCAATCGAGAGTAAGCTGGATATACGGCTTCTCCAGCCCGTTTTGAACAGTAATCGTTACTGGTTGCTCAGCAAACGGGGCAACTAAAAGAAGACTAGAGATAAACTGGCTATTAAACCCTTCAAGCGTAACAGCTCCACCTTTTAGGGGCCCTGTTACAGTAACGGGTGGGGAAACACCATTGGCGTTATGGACAAGTACCTCAACACCTAAGTCCTTAAGAGCATCAAACAATGTATTAAAAGGTCGGCTTTGGATTTGCGCGTCGCCAGTGAGGGTAATGCTCTTTTGCGCTAACGCGGCGATTGAGGTGAAAAACGACGTTGCAGTGCCACTATTTCCTAAATCTAGCTCTTTCGCTGGTACGGTCAAGTTTTCTCCTACTCCATCAACAATCCACGTTGCTCCTTCGTCGACGATCGTGGCTCCTAACGCCCTCGCCGCTTCTTTAGCAGAAACACCATCACCAGATGAAAGTGGATTGTGAATAACCGAACGCCCCTTACTGAGGGTGGAGAGAAGAACTGCTCGAATTGTTGCGCTTTTTGAGCCTGGTACATCCATTTCCCCACACAGAGAGCTAGGGGTAATCGTAACGGTCATCATTGGCTCACCAGATCAGGGCGAAGCTTCTCTGCTCCATCGAGGTAGATTGGTGTAAGATTTGAATGATCACCCTTAAGAAGGAAGAGCATACGAATCACCTGGGCCATCATCCCCTCGATCTCCAGCTCGTTCATGCAAAAGAGCGCAATTGATGAACCTAATTTGCCCATCCTCAGTCCAGTTGCCGGATTTAATGCTTTTAGATCGCTTGTTTGGGTGATTAGAAGGGCAGCAATATCCGCCTCTTTAAGGTCGTTTGCTTCAAGGACTGCGACGTAGAGTTTTTGAACGGCCTCACTAATTGCTTCTTTGGTATCAGAGGCTACACAAATCGCCCCACGCACTGCTGAAATCACCTCATAGCCCCCATTGAATCATGATCCCTTGGTGAACCAAGGTATTAATCATTTCGACAAGCGTTGCAAGCACCACAACAACGGCGATTCGCCCAAGGGTGAAGAGAATCACCGAGAGGGGAAACACTTTATCTGTGAGCCATATAACGATACTAAAGCCTAAGACCCAAATGCCAAAGGCGGCACTAGAGTAGCCAACTAACTTGATGAGAAAGAAAAGGAGTGACTCAAATGATTCGTCAGCAAGAAAGAAGCCACCAAGGAGATAAAGGAGGAAAAAGAAGAGGTAGAGGATCAGGGTATATGTGTGAACTCGGCTTGAAAACGCCAAGAGTCTCCGTTGGTGCAACATGCTTCGATCGTAACACCTATTAGAGCAAATCTGCAACTGGGAAGCAGATGAAGATCGGATCCCCACTTACTTGAACTGTAAGTGGTTTTTCGATCATTTCATTGGAGAGGGAGATTGAAGCGTGAGTAAGAGGATACTCTCTTAATGGCCACCGTAGATTCGGTGCAGTAACAATACTTTTCCCTGATCCATACGCTGGAAGAATACTCACTGTTTGCCCCGCTCTTCGCTCTATTGTTCGATGGGAGGTTACGCTGTACATCGATTCGTACTTAGTGTGCCACGCTGTGGGAACACCGTATTTCTCAAAAAGGGCGTAGGTGACAAGAAGGTGGTCAAAGCGGTATCCTCCGCCGCCAAGGAGGGTGTAGCTTGTCATCTTTCGCTCTAATGCTGCCTGGAGGGCGAGCTCAGTATCACTTTCTAGCTTTACTCTATGGTCTCGATACACGGTCTCACCAGTAAACGTTGGCTTAATACTCACCGAGTCAAAATCACCAACCCAAAGATCAACAGCAAGTCCATACCGCTCAGCGGCTTCAATACCACTATCGGCGGCGATAACCATGTCGTATTCACCGAGGTCTATGACTTCAATACTCCGCGGTGCTCCACCGCCGGTGATAATGAGAACATGCGCCATCCCCTTTCCCTCCTTAGGCCCCTTCGGGTACACTGAAGAAGACTATCACACAATAAAGAGGATACCAATGCCCAGTAATACCGAGCGTTTAGCCGCCCTTGGCGTCCAAAGTCCCACGATTCTTCTTCCAAAAAAGGAGATTGATTTAGAGAAATGGGCAGTTGTTGCGTGTGACCAATACACCTCTGAAGTTGAGTATTGGCAGCGAGTTGAGGCGTATGTTGGCTCAGCTCCTTCGACCCTTCACCTGATATATCCAGAAGTATACCTCGAAGAAGAACACCCTCAAAGGCGAATCGCTACGATTAATGAAACGATGGACCGCTACCTAAGCGATGGAATTTTTGATACATACGAAAAGAGTTTCTTCCTCGTCCATCGCGAAGATGAAGGGGGTGGACCTGGACGCTGGGGACTGCTTGCCGCCCTCGATTTAGAACACTACGATTGGAGCCAAGGCTCTAAAACCCTGATCAGAGCGAGTGAAGAGACGATTTTAGATCGAATCCCACCACGTAAGGCTATTCGAAAAGACGCCCGCTTTGAACTACCCCATATCCTTGTGTTAATCGATGATCAACAAAGACACGTCATCGAAGCACTGAAAGAGAAACGAACTATATTTCCTGAAGTATACTCAACTCGACTGATGGAAGGCGGTGGTCACGTTACTGCGTGGCAAATCAACACCGACGAAGTTTTTGGTGAACTTGCTGATCACCTTGAAGCACTTATCGCCAGCCAAACGAGTGACTCACCCCTGCTCTTTGCGATGGGTGATGGGAATCATAGCCTAGCAACGGCAAAGAGCTGTTGGCTTGATATCAAAAAGGGCCTTAGTGAAGAAGAAATTGCCACCCATCCTGCCCGCTACGCTCTTGTTGAAATTCAAAACATCTACGACCCGGGAATTGTTTTTGAACCAATTCATCGCCTTCTCTTCTCAATTGATTTCTCCACGTTTACCTCGACGCTCGCTTCCTTCTGTACTTCGTTTGAAACTACGACTCTATCTTCATTAGAGGAGCTTGATGCAGCGCTTGAGGCGACGGATGGAATCCAGCGCTTTGGATATAACGATGTGAACCAATTTCTTCTCTTTGAGCTGAATGGTCCAGCCTCCTCGCTGGCAGCAGGAACCATACAGAAGGTTATCGACCGCCTCTTACAAGAGACCAAAACAACCGTTGATTACACCCACGGTGAAGAAGTCACCCTCCGCCTTGGGACCAAACCTACAAACGCTGCAATTATCCTTCCTCCTTTTTCTAAAGAGGCATTTTTCAAAACCGTTATTGAGGATGGATCGCTTCCGCGAAAGACGTTCTCGATGGGTCACGCCCATCAGAAGCGCTATTACTTAGAGGGACGAATGATCACCCAAAGCGTCGACGCTTAGTTATGACATAGGTGATGAAAAATACGAAGAATGCTGGCCCAATTGACCATAGGGCCAGTGTTTTTTTGCCCACCCCTTCGAAGTATTCACCCCCCGCTTCTAAGGCGATATCTTTCGGACTTTCATAGCCTTGGCGCTCTTCTAATGGGAAGTAATACACCACCTCCCCTTCACTTTGATACCCATACTTAAACGCTGCATCACGGAGCGCGTCTTCCTTGTCCATGAGGGATTCCTGGCGCTGGAGAGCTTGAATCTGAAGGTTAAGGAGGTTTTGATTGTAGGAAAGCTGCTCGATTTGCTGACTCAGCGCTTGGTTATGAAGGTACCCTCCCTCCCCAAAGATAGCCAGAAAGAGGAGAAAAGTGAGAAAATATGTGATTACACCAGCGAGCAAGCTTCTATTTCGCATGAAATTCTTTAATATTTATAGTAAAGTATGATACTATAAGTATTATATAGGAATATGACCTGTCTGTGGAGGTAGGAATGTCTGAAAAGAAACGGTATGGGCGCCAAATATTTTTAAGTTTCATAGTCACGATTATTATCCTCCTCGGGGGACTGTATCTTGCTTCCCAGTACCTCCTGCCAAACGTCACCTGGGATCAAGGTCAACTCTTTGATTTCTTCGTTAAGTTATTCCCCTTGCTCATCGGCTTAATTATGATTGAAATTGGTGTTGTCATATCTAAAAAGAAAGTTCAAGATTGTGAAGATGAATTTGACAAACTTCCACCGAACGCGTATGACCGACCCTTTTACGCCCTCCCCCAAGATGACCCAGCACACATTCGAAATGATGAGATTATTTACACCCAGCCACACGTGCTCGCTGAGGCAACATTTGCTGATGAAGTCCTTGATGAACTTCCGATTAGTGAGTCTACTGCTGAAGTAATTCTCCCAATCGACCTTCCCCCTGTTATTGATGAAGAAGAAGTCATCGAGGCTGTTGAAGAAGAGCCGGTTGTTGAAGAAGAAATTATCGAAGTTGTCGAAGAGCCAGTTGCTGAAGAAGAGATCGTTGAAGTAGTAGAAGAGCCGGTTGTTGAAGAAGAACCCTTAATCTTTGAAACTCCCGTTGAGGAAGAAGTTGCCCCTGTAGCAGTGAGTGAAGAATCTTCTGAAGAAGAGTTCTTCCTTGAAGAAGATGCTCCGGTTGTTCCTGTTTATCGCGCAGCCCCTGTTGCTCTTGATGATACCGCTGTTGGTCTGAAGGAAGAGACGCTTCAAGTCTATGAGATGGACTTTGAGTCGATTCTCGCCGTTGAACTTGAAAGTGCGAATGACTTGAACTACGACCTGACTGTGGTGGTTGTTCGGGTTACTTCTGGACCTATTGAAGCGATCGCAAACAAGCTAATCCGGCAAAGTGGCGATCTTTCCTACTCCTTCTTTATCGAAGATGAGAGTATTGCCCTAATCCTCCCCTTCTACAACAGTGATGAAGCTCGCTCCTTTACCCTCTCACTCATTGAGGCGTGCCAGCGAGAGTTCCAAGGTAGCGAACTTGAAATTGGCTTTGCTTCCCGTAATGGTCGTGAAGTTGGAAAAGATGAGATTCTTAAAGAGGCCAGACGCGCAGCGTCCTTCTAATCTTTAAGCGGAATATTAAAACGCATTCGGTCTTTGCTTAACACCGTGTTGGCAAAGACCTTTTTTGCGTCCTGGAGTAAGAAGCGCAATTCATAGTCAGAGTAGCGCGGGCTGTAGTGCAGTAAGCCAAGCTCAGCAACCTCAGCGTCCTTGGCTATCCGTGCAGCATCACCGGCGGTCATATGCTTCTTCTCTTTGGCGCTCTCCCGTAAATCATCGGTGAACATCCCTTCACAGAGGAAAAGATCACTGTTGCGGACGTGGTCTGCAATTGATGGGAGGTAGAGCGAGTCAGTGACGTAGCTAAACTTGCGCCCACTACGCGTTGGTCCGAGAACATCCGTAGGATGAATGACTTTCCCATCATCGAGGGTAACCGCTTCGCCCTTTTGGAGTCTTCCCCACAGTGGGCCCATTGGCACATCGAGGCTCTGGGCGAGGTCGGGGTGGAACTCCCCCGGGCGGTTCTTCTCTTCAAAAACGTAGCCAAAGCACGGCTTAGTGTGGTTCAACTCAAACGCTTTAACGGTGTAATCCTCTGTTTCAAGGATGACTCCCTCTTCGACGGTCTTTACGATGATTTCGTAGTTGATGTACATATCTAAAATACGGCGATTTGCATCGACGTACTCTTTTAGGCGGCTTGGTCCGTAGAGGGTTAAGGGATCATCGCGCTGGACTTGACTGGAGAGCATCAACATCCCAGGAAGGCCAGTGACGTGGTCAGCGTGCATGTGGGAGATGAAGATTGAGTTAATTTTCTTCCATTTTAAGTTTAATCGTTTGAGTGAAATTTGCGTTCCCTCGCCACAATCAAATAAAAAAAGTTCGCCTTCGCGGCGGATCATCGCGCTCGTGAGGTTTCGGTTAGGCAGCGGCATCATCCCACTTGTCCCAAGGACAAAGACTTCAAAATTCATACGCAGAGTATACTGAACTTTTAGGTTTAATCAAAGGTAAGGGTTGGAACGTTTTGGTCACGAAGGGTGATGAGTAATGTGATAAGTAAGGAAAGTGCACTGGAAGCGAGCACGATAAGGGAAAGAATAATGAGGCGAAGGGTGGGAATCGTAATCGAAAAGCGCAGTAAATAAAACGAAAGTGGTGAGGTACTCGATACAGCGAGAAATTGCAGGAGGTACGTTAGGGCATAGGAAAGAGCCACTCCCCCACCGACCCCAAGAATCGTTGCTAAGAAGGTAGCCGTCATCAAAGTGAGGAAGTACGAGGTAGTGATGATTCGCTTCGAAGAACCTAAGAGGCGTAAGATGATGATTTGTCGCTGATCATCGGCAACGATTTGCCGAGCAAGCTCGCTGATCATATACCCTAAGAGAACGGCGATAAAGATAAGGACGATGAAGGTTGCTTCTTTACTTGTCTGTAAGTTCTGCTCGATGGCTGGGGCTTCTTGGGCCCACGTTGTTACATCATACCCTTGAGCTTGTAGCGCCTCATAGGCGCTTTGAATCTCCTGGATTGGAACTAGGAGCTCATACGAGAGAGGTAGATGAGCAAGGCTCAGCAGCTGCTCATTGGACGTAAAGACGAGGTTCTGATCAAGTTCGGTATACCCACTTTCATAGATGGAGCGGATGAAGACGAGCGTTGGCCTGAGGCGTTCTTCACTACTGATCATAAGACCCAAGTGCATCCCAGCAGTAACATCGAGGCTTTGGGCAAGGGTAGAACTGATCATCACTTCCATGAGAGTTGTCTCTTGAAGAGATGACTCGATCATAGTCAGCTCTTTGGATCGAACCCCTTCAAAGTAAGAAGGGTCCACTCCCTTTAAAAGAATGAGCTCAGTGTGGGTTTTTGAATAGAGTAGCGCAGGTGCTTTGCTCACCCGTTCAAAGGGGTAAGGAATGTCATCAATCGTAGTTTGATTGTGGATTTGGAGGTGCCCACTGCTAAGATAGGCGTATTTATCAGCGATCGCATCACTCATCGAAGTCACAAAGATCAAGGCAAAGACGAGGGCGGCGAGGATGAGGGCGATGAGGAGGATTTGCCTTCCCATCCTTCGACGCGTGGCAGAATTTCCTTTTAAGCCGAGACTTCGCGTTACGAAGAGGGCGATGAGACTCTTCACATTCCCTCCGTTAATCTGCGCTCTGATAGGGTGTAGACGCGATCGAGGCGTTGGGCAAATTGGCTGTTGTGAGTGACGAGCATCAACGTTGAAGAACGCTCTTTCACGATCGTTAAGAGTAGCTCCTCTATAAGAGCTGCGTTTTCTTCATCAAGGTTTCCCGTCGGCTCATCAGCAAAGATAATTGAAGGGTTATTCACCAATGAACGGGCAATAACGACGCGCTGTCGCTCCCCACCAGAGAGTTGGTCACTGGTATGATCGAGGCGATCACCGAGGCCTACCCGAGTGAGCAACTCGGCCGCTGCCCTCCTCGCTTCGGCTTTTGGGGCCCCGGCGATGAGGGCGGCGATTTGAACGTTCTCTAAGGCAGTGAAATCTGAAAGCATGTAACTCGCCTGGAAGATAAAGCCCATCTCTAAAGAGCGAAGAGCAGCTCGCCCTTGGTCGGTGAGGGTATGGATATTAACTCCATTGAGGGTAACTGTTCCAGAATCGGGGGTGAGCAGACCTGCAGTAATCTCTAAGAGGGTGGACTTTCCACTACCGCTTTTGCCGACGATCGCAACACTGCTTGCTCGCTCAATTTCCAGGTTGATTGAATCGAGGATGAGCAAGCGATCATTTCCCGCTTGGGTTGCTGGAAAAGATTTGGTAATCGCTTCAAGGTGGACACCATTAAAGGAGTTTGTCATGGCCTAAAATCTCCGTTATATCAACGTGCACTACCTTCTTAATCCCTCGATATGAGCCAAGGGAAGAAAGGGCAAGGATGAGGGCGAGTAACAATAGAACTTCACCGCTGCGTAGGGTGAGTGTCAAACCAAGGCTCATTAACGCCGGCGGTGCAATGATGGGAAAGATGAGGAAAAAGAGGAAGGTTAAGAGGAGGCCTCCAATGGAGCCGATGAAGGCGACGATGAAACCAACTGTAACAAAAAGGATTATGATGTGCCGCTCTTCGAAACCGAGGGTCCTCAGCAGGGCTATTTCTCGTTGCTTTGCATGTACCAAGCGCTTACTAGAGGTGTGAAGGTGAAGGATGATTACCAAGACAAGTAAAAAGAGAAGGAGGCCCATCATCTTCTGCTCAAGCTCCATCGCTTGGTAGAGCGCTTGGTTCGCCTCCTTGTAGGTGATAAATATTTCATTATCAAAAGAAGAAAGCGCTTTTTCGTCGTTGAGGATAACTCCTACTTTAACGTGTTCACTGCCAATAAGGGTGGAGACAAACTCCGGTGTAGCAAGGATCGTCGATTGGTCAAACTCGCCCCAATGGGTAGCAAAAATCCCCGTTACCCTAAAGGTCTGCTGCTTTGGTACTTGGGTAACTTGTTTCCCACTGCGTAAGAACGTCAGGGTTACTTCATCACCATAATAGCGATTCATAAACGAAAGGGCGATTCCATCATGGGAGTGAAGATCCCCACTGATCGTCGTGATATCGGTATTTCCTTCAAGATCAATTGCCCGAATTCGAAAGGGAATGCTCTCATTCCTTGAACGTTGAAGAAGTACATTCACATCCTCGTAGACAAACGCTCGTTTTACTGTTGGACGGGTTGCAAGCTCTTGGGCAAGAACTCGGGCTTCCTTGAGGGAGTACTCTTTTCGGGTGGATAAATCATACGATTCATACCTACGAATAAGGTCAAATTGAGCACCCTGAAGTGCCTGCATGATCGAAAGGGTCACTAAGATGGCGAGGATGGCAATCGCTAAGCCGGCGGCGATTCGAAGTGAAACGCCGCGGTTTTTATTGGTTTTTGAGAACGCGTAGCGCCACGCAATGTGCCCGATCATCTTTCCCTCAATAGTAGTTTAGCGAAGTAATTCGCTGCCCATCAGCAGCCCACGTCACATCAACGTACGGCTGATTATGTGAATCATAGAGTGTTTCCATGAAGGTAGCATCCCCAAAGTAGTGAGTCTCCTTAATGATTCGCTGCTCTTGGTACTCCACCGTTCGAAGAAGCGCTCCCTCTTCGTAGAACTCTCGAACCCGCCGCCCATCATTAAACTTCGTCTCAATTTCCTTAAGATGATTCTTCTCGTCGTAGGTAAAGCCCTTCGTATAGTCACTACCTACCTCGTGGATGAGGAGGCCACTTCGGGCGTAGGAGCGCTCAATCTCACCATCGGTGACTAGTAGCGATCCGTCACTACTTGGGCGAACCTTCTCTTCGCCTAGGAGGGTATCGCCACTCCACGACTCGCTAATCGTCAGGCCTTGGGTGTAGCGGTATCGATCCCCTCCCTCTTCACTGCTGACTGTTACCGTGAAGCGGTCGGGCTCTTTAGCAAAGCGAGTGAGGAGAAAGCCTTCATTACTGAGGCGAGCAACTAAGGTAAGGTTGGCTCGGCCTTGCTCGTAAGAGTAGTAGATGAGCGTTGGTTCATTCGCCCCTTCTTGGATTGAGGAGAGGATGAGGCGCCCACTCTCATTAACGGTGTACGTCGTGTTTGTATCATCCCGTCGTTCTTCAATGAGGACACCATCTCGTGTCCGTTGACGGGTAACTTGTCCATCACGGTACGTTCGAAAAATTTGGAGTGTTCCATCCGCCTCTTCGCGGCTGATCTCCTGCCACAGCTGCTTGCCCTCATCGTAGAGGGTTCGAGCAAATGCCGTGACCTCAAGGCGGTAGCGATCGCCTTCTTCATAGGGACCGAGGCTTTGGCCAATCGAATTCGATTTCATACTCACCGCTGATAACAGAGTGAGAACGAAGGCGAGCACTACGATCGTCGCCGCGCCCCTCTTCATGCAAGACCCACCAACGCATTGAGGAAGCGCTCTTTATCAAAGAGTTCAAGGTCTTCGTAGCGCTCCCCCACTCCAACAAAGGAGATTGGCAAGCCTAAGTTCGCTCCGATTTGAATTAATGAACCACCTTTGGCAAGGGAGTCATACTTAGAGAGAATAAGGGCGTCAAGGCTCACCGCTTGGTGGAAGATCGTCGCTTGACTGAGGCCATTTTGGCCAGTCGTTGAGTCAATAACGAGGAACTTCTTGTAGTGATCGGAATCAATGCCCTTTGTTTGAACAATCTTATCGATCTTCGCCAGCTCGCGAACTAAGTTTTCCTTATTGTGCATCCGCCCGGCAGTATCAATAAGTAGGACGTTATCCCCCCTAGCTTGGGCACTTGAAAGGGCGTCGTAGACGACCGCCCCTGGGTCACTGCCGCTGGTTTGCTTCACGATGCGCACTCCAAGGCGGTTTGCGTGAATCTCAAGCTGGTCAATCGCTGCAGCCCGGAACGTATCGGCAGCAGCGAGGGTTACACTAAGGCCTTGGTCTTTGTACGCCTTTGCAATCTTCGCAATCGTCGTCGTCTTGCCAACCCCATTCACTCCAAGAATTAAAAAGACGTTGAGGTGATCAGGGTCGATTGTCGGGTGGTAGGTGTGCACCAAGGGGGTGAGTTGCTCTTTTACAAGAACCTGCAAATCACTGGCATTAACGTGTTTCTTCTTCTTAATGAGCTCGCGGACTTCATCACTAATCTCAAGGGTGAGCTTCGAGCCTAAGTCCCCTTCGATGAGTAATTCTTCAAGCTCCTCAAAGTATGTTTCGTCGATCGTCGATATTCCAAATAAGCTCTTTAAGCGAGCTCCAAAACCTTTTAATTTCACTTCATTCCTCATTTCTCTATCATACCAACACCAGAAGCGTATGAGGAGAGCTCAGCCATCAACGCAACGCTTGAGATGATACTCGATAAGCGGGTTGTTAAGAGGGTGAGCGACCACAAGGGGTTCTGGTATTCACGATCATAGGTTTTTACTAACGCATTGGCTACTACGTAGCTGCCAAAGGAGATAATCGTTGCAAGAGCGCGGTTGTAGAGTTTTTTCTGCTCGGTGAGAAGGTCACTGCCCTTTCGGCGCAGGTCAAAGCGAATGATCGAGCCTTCTTGATGGGTAATAGGGACGATCGTTGGAAGAAAGCCTTCTTTTTCTGCAGCAAGAATAAAGGGATAGGAGGGCGAGCCGAGGGTAATCATACTTGACTCACCTACTTCTTCTCCAACCGCGTATGTTACCGCTCCGACATTCGAAAGAAGGGTAACAGGGGGGTATTCTATCTTTACCAAGTCAGGGGTGATCGTAGTAACACTTCGTAGTTCACTGTGGATCGGTAGTGTTGCCGCTTCATACCCTGCTCGCTGTACCGTCATAAACTCAATATCTTGTGGAATCACAAAGAGATCGAGTGCTTCAATGTAGCGAAGGGAAGGAATCGTAATCTCTTTGGATCCAATAACGCGCAAGAGGACCTCTTCATCGTTAGTCACGCGCCCTAAGAGTTCACCGCTTACCCGAGGAATAAGTTCATCTTCCTGCCCTGATAGGAGAAGTTCATCAACAAGAAGGAACGCTGCAGTTTCGCCACGTTCGATCAAGCGTATTTCAACCCGAGTGGTTTGACCAAACGAGGTGGTGGTAACGAGAAGAACCATCACCGCCTTCTCTTGCTCTAAGAACCACGCTAATGCGGATGGGTCTTCGAGTACGGGAAGAAGAGTTGGGTCGTATTTGATGCTTCGATAATTGATGGGAAGAGGAAACTCAACCGTATGAATTTCAGTGGTTGGTACCGCTACTTTTTTTTGTTGATAGGAGCGTGCTTGCTCTATGAGGGCAGTACGGGTTTGGGTTTCTCGGATGTCGTGCAAAAGAAGCTCTTCTCGCCTGGCGGTGTAATGAAGGCTTGGAGCAACGTCTGCAAGTACCGTAGCGAGGCGCTCACTTAATGCCTCTGCCTCCGTGCTACACGAAATAATAAGAATACGCGCTTCTTCGGCGCTAAAGGCAACTCCTCCTAAGAGTAGGAGGAGAATGATCACTCCAAGAGCGCGCGCCTTCATCGCTTACTCCGCGTGTTGCCACTGGAGGTACGACTCGATAAATGGTTGGATTTCTCCATCCATCACCGCTTGGATATTTCCGACGCTCGTATTCGTTCGATGGTCTTTAACCATCGTGTAGGGTTGGAAGACGTAGGAGCGGATTTGACTCCCCCACGCAATTTCTTTCTTTTCAATGGCGTTCTTCGCCCGCTCTTCATCTTGCTTTGCTCGATAGTACTCGTAGAGGCGACTTCGGAGCATTTTAAAGGCAACTTCCTTATTCATGATCTGGCTGCGCTCGTTTTGACACTGTACGACGATCCCCGATTCAAAGTGGGTGATTCGAACTGCGCTATCGGTCTTATTGACGTGCTGGCCGCCTGCCCCTCCCGCTCGATACGTATCGAGGCGATAATCTTCCGGCTTGAGGTCGATTTCGATCGCATCGTCAATTACCGGTGACGCGTAGACGCTGGTAAAGGAGGTGTGACGTCGCTTCTGAGAGTCAAAGGGACTAATTCGCACAAGGCGATGAACGCCTGCCTCTCCTTTGAGGTAGCCGAAACTGTACTGCCCACTGATCTTAATTGTGGCACTCTTTATTCCCCCTTCATCCTCTTGTAAATCAAGGATTTGGGTTTTAAAGTTCATCAATTCACAGTAGCGAAGGTACATCCGCATGAGCATCTGCGCCCAGTCACTCGCTTCATTTCCCCCTGCCCCAGCGTGGATTGTTAAGAACGCATCGTTCTTATCAAACTCCCCATCGAGAAGGGTCTTCAGCTTCAAATCCTCATACTCCTTTTCAAGAGCGAGGATTTGATGATCAATTTGTTCTTGCTCAGCGGGGCTATCGGGCTCATCCGCGTAAAGCTCAATGAGTTCAACGAGTTCATCGATTTCGTCGATTAACTCCTTCCACGGCTCATACGAGTCTTTTAAGGCGTTTAACTCACTGAATGTTTCTTCGGCGCGCTTGCGGTCATCCCAAAATGTTGGTTCTACCGTCCGCGCTTGGAGATTCGCTATGTTCTTGGCGATCGGGGACGCTTCAAAGCCGCCTCCAGACGGTGTACGCTTCTTCTTTAACTTCTTCTAAGATCGCTTTATTTTGGAAAAACATAATAACCTCTTCTTATTTGCGTTCAATTCTCAAGCCCAGGGTAATTTTGCGCTCTTCGGCGGGAGCTAAATGACACTTCCACGAGCAGAGCAGCGTAGTGTGCTGGTAGTAGTGTTCATCACCTTTCGTGTCCGCTATCGTACAATCTTCTTTGACCAAGGTAAAGCGGGTATCACTTACTAAGGTGAGCTGAGTATGGTTTGCTTCATCGTACATCTTCAGGGATTTAACGTTATCGAGGGCAAACTCGGTCTCATCAATCGTTACGGATTTGCGGTTATCCATGTGGATGATCGAGACCAATTCTTTAGGGGGCGCAAGGGCTAAAGCAAGTTCACTGCCGTATTGGAAATCAAGTTCCTCTTCCCCGGTGTTAGTCATCGTCACATCGAGCAATACGGTGTTTTGGCGAATCTTATAGTGCTTTGCGACTGAAAGGCTTCCCCCTTCGATCGGTCCTTGGTCACAAACAGTAGAAAGAAGGAACTCCGTTGAGCGGCGGTCGAGGACCTCTAGGTCATAGATGCGATCCTCTAATACCATAATTCCTTTTTGATCACGTTTGTCGTACTCACTGACGATGTACTTAGCGTCGAAGAAGAGGTCGGTAAAGGTGCGAACCTTGCGCCCAACAATTGGTGGGTGAAGAAGGTGCTTCATCGATCCGAAAATCTCTAAGGGACTGAAGGTATCACCGTAGTTGTGTAACGATGGCAGGTAGGTAAGCTCACTGAGCGATCCCCCTTTGGCATCAATCACGCAGGAGAGAAACTTACTGATCACCAGATGTTCATCAAGGCCGTCGTGGTCAAAGTCACTGATGATCGGGTAGGAGAAATCTTTTAACGAAGCGAGGATTGAGTCAATCTCATGGATCGATCGCCAAAAGAGCTTACGCACGTGGCTGTGAAGGAACGTGTCGTACGTGTCACTGACGTAGACCGATCCCACCGAAGCTCGATTGATCAACTGCTCAAGGCGCTTTTTAACATCTCGGTCTTTCTTATACGAGCGGGCGTGTTCGCTTGTTGTCATATACCGGCCGTTGAGGTAGTGGAGTGTTTCATCCTTTGTAAGCAGCTCATTAAAGCAACAGAGCGTGCTGCGCTTACTATCATGACCATACCACCCCATCGGCAAGTAGCCCCGCGTAAGCGGAAGTTCTTGGCTCTCAATCTCCTCAGTTGAACTACTCCCCTTTTGAGTTAACACGCCAAAGAGCTCCCCCATCTCGTCAGCGGTGATTCCACCATAGGCGAGTTGGTCGAGGTTTAACATCGCTAAGACAAAGGGAGCATCACTAGTAATAATTCGCTTTGAAAGAGCGAGGAGCTTTGGAAAGGAGAGGATTCCTTCAGCGTACTCTTCAACCCCTTTACTCATCTCATCACACATCGGCAGGATAAGTCCCCGTTTTCCAAGCTCTTGCATCACTACCGGTTCATCAAAATACGTCTTATTAGAGTGCGGATCATGGGCAGAGATGATCAGTGAATCTAAGAAACAGAGGTTCATCGTTCCAACGTACGATGGGTTAAAGATTTGGTTGTAGCAAAAGAGCGTTCGCGAGCGGGCGTGGTAGCGCTTGCGCATATACGTCGTCGTTTGCTCAATTTGGTGGGCTCGGTCTTTTGGAGCAAGGAGACTCGGGATACTTTGGGGAAACGTTTGGGATAAGAGCTCGAGTTTCTCGCTCCGACTTAAATCGGTGAGGAGTAAATTCACCGATGGGTGGTTCTTTTC